>NZ_JBIMSN010000042.1:0-170151 GCF_043944905.1 Antrihabitans spumae | reverse complement strand
CCAAGGTGGTCCCATGCTAGTGGCAAGCAGGTGGTCCCATCACCCTGGCAAATGACACCTACTGCGAATTCGATCCGCCAGACTGTTCCGCCTCTCGGGTCAACACACCTTTACCCGGTGCTGACCGCGGGGTGGCGTTGGATCGGATTCTTGAACCCTTTATCTGGCTCTAATTTCTGTTCCAAGATCCGGCCTTCGCGTGCAGCATGTCATCCAAACGAGCGACGGCACCGAGCCGCTCACTATGAGACAGTACATGCAGTCGACTGCACATGACCGAGTCCGTCAAGCCCTAACTTGACTTGGAGGCTAGGAAAATAACGGATTCGGTTACTCGCCATATTACGGTTGACACAACAAATGCAGCTGAATAAACGGGCCGCATCGCGCGGCAGATGTTCGAAGGCCCAGTGAAATTGCATTGAGATTGTAAAACGCGGACCAGCATTAAATATATCCGTTCACCACATCGAAAGGTTGCTAAAATGATCGTCGGAGTCTTGATTGCTATCGCTGTCTACTTGATCGCCGCGGTTTACGTGGCCAACTGGTACTTTGGGAGACGTCATGGCGTTAAGGGGCGTGTTGGCTTTTATCAATTTGGTGAGAAGCAGGATGCCGGAACAAAGATCGCTTCCCTGGTTGGCGCCGCATGGCCGATTTCGCCGTTTTTCCCAAAGGTGCGCAATCCAGAGCTTTGCCGGCACTCCGAACATGTTCTTGCACGAGCTCGACAGAGTTAAAGCTGGAGCGGCGTCTGACTGTGAGGGTCGGAGCACGCTTCTGGCTCTTGAAGTTTGAGGGGCTGTCCCGTGCGAGTCGGTAAGTGTTGAATGCTGGTCTCCGAACGCCAGAATAAGGAATCCAACCAACTTCTGAGCCGAAGGAGAATCACGAGTGCCACCGCACTTCGTCCGCTCCCCGACCTTAAGGCTGCGTCTGTCCAGCGGTCGGACGACCGATCGATCACGCAAACAAGCCCGCAGCACCGTCTTGTGATGCGCGCGTGTGTCCAGCCATTGCAAAATCACCGCTTCTGATCGGCGCGAATTACATCGGGTGCGTCGCAGTTGGGCCGATCCGACTGTTGCGGACTCGTATCTTAAATCGGCCACTATGCGACGAGTTTCGGTACGCGTTCGTGGAGGCCGTAAGTTGACTTTGACGCCGTGGTGGGCGCGCAGGTCGGTTCGCCTCTGATGCAGCGCACGAGATTGATGGCCCTTCGATGATCGTCGTTCCGTTCGGCAGCGGTTCCGCAGCGGTGCCAGCGACAGTCAACGACCGTCAACAGTACAAACACCAGAACTACCAGGTCAGCGGCATTTCCAAATAGTGCCATTATTGGCCAACAACACCAAACACCGAGAGCGACGGATTCAAAACCCGTCCAGTGTGAGTTCGAGTCTCACCGAGGGCACTCAGCAACACCTCACGCGCAGTGGGCCTAGGCGCCCAACATTCGTCGAAATATGCGGGATCCCGCCGAAATCATCGAATCCTGGGTGCTCAGGCCCATTTCTTTGGGTATCCAGATCTCATGACCCATACGTTTTCAGCAGATTCGGCCGCTCAGGCGACCGAAACCTGGTCTCTTGTCTCCGAGCCTGCCCGCTGGCCCGAGTGGGCGCCACATATCCGCGGAGCGTGGGGTCTCGGCTCCCCAGAAGTCCAGCGGGGACGCCGCGGCGCCGCTCGAGTGCTCTGGTTGCTACCGATCCCGGCGATCATCTCCGACAAGACCGAAGGTCGGTCGTGGACCTGGCAAGTCGGGCCGATGACGCTGGCTCACGAGGTGACGCCGCTGCCGACCGGGTCCAGAGTCACGATGTCGATCACTGCACCAGGCCCACTCGAGACCGTGCTTGCCGCGACGTACGGCCCGGTCGTCCAGTTGCTGGTCCGACGGCTGGCAAAGGTTGCCGAAGCTCAGCCCTGAGCTTTCGCCAGTATCGCCGCGACGATGTCCTGCGACTTGTCTCCGACGTCGATGTCGCCGCATACGACGGCTTCGGCAACGACGTTCGACCACGCTCCCATGGTGTGCTGGCACGTGTAGCCGGCGAACTCGGCAGGGGGAACCGTCCGGTTCTGCACGATCGAACCGTCCTGGCTTACAACGTCGGCCAGGGTGACGCTGGTCGTTCCGGTCTGGCCGGTGTAGTCGACGGGCCCCGACGCGCAGGCTTGCCACTGCTCTTTCGAGTTGTCGACGATCTTGGTGGCTGCCGAGGCCGACGGCAGGAGCGCAACCGATTGATCGACGACGTAGTACACCGAGCCGGATTCCGGTGTCTGCGAGACACTTTGCCGCAATGCCGTGTAGCCGCTGCCGTCGTAGACCTTCTTTTCGAGCGGATAGATGGCGCCGACACATTCGGGACGGCTGAAATCAGCAGACGCGTCCAGCAGCGTCGACGCCGTCTGCGGATCGTCCAGCGCCTGCCCTGTCAACGACGCGAGCTGCGGCTGATCGGCAAGCAGCGCTGCCACTTTCGACGGTTGCACAAGCGATGAATCGACGGCCGTTGCCGGACCGGCAGCACTCGAACTGCTTGCTGCGACAGTGTCACCCGAATCGGAGTCCGACGAACCCTGCATGAGCACAACGCCGACCGCAATCGCTACTGCGACAACGACTGCCGCAGCGGCGGCGAGCAGCCAGACGCGTCGACGCCCTGCGCCAGCGGCCGGGGCCGGACCCGTGTTCGGCGGTAGCGGTGTTGGCGATCCAGCTGGTGCTACGTACGCCGGAACCGGCTGTCCCGCAGGCGGATTACCTCCGACCGGACCGATCATCGTCTCGTGGTCGGTCCGCGGTTGCGCCTCGACGGCGGCATTGAGCGCCTGGGCGAATTCGGAACACGACCCGTAACGATCGTCTGGGCTCTTCGCCATGCCCTTGGAGATAACCGCATCCAACGCAGCCAGATCGGGCCTGTTGTCACCCATTCGCGGCGGCGGCGACGACAAATGGCTGCTGATGATGACAGCCGCGTTGGAGTTGTCGAACGGCGGCTTGCCGGTGAGCAGATGGAAGGCGGTCGTCGCAAGGGCGTATTGATCTGCCGCCCCGTCCATCGTCCGCCCCATCAGCTGCTCCGGCGCTGCGTAGGAGATCGACCCGACCGTCATGTTCGTTGCAGTCAGACCGTTGGCATCGTCGATTCGCCGAGCAATACCGAAGTCGGACAGCAGCGTTCGGCGTCGCTTCGACTCCGGGTCTGAATCGCTGAGCAAGATGTTGGCCGGTTTCACATCGCGGTGCAGGAGACCTCGCTCGTGCGCGTGATCGAGTGCATCGGCGACAGCGGTGACGATCTCGGCGCCGAATCGCGTCGGCACGCCGGCGGGAAAGCGCGTTCGCAGCAGGACGGCGGCGTCGGTGCCTTCGACGTAGTCCATCGTGATCCACAGCTGACCTTCGAACTCGCCACGATCGTGCACGGCGACGATGTGTGGATGCCACATCGAGGCAGCCAGATCCGCTTCGCGGATGAAGCGCTGGCGGTACTCGGAATCGGCTGTGAGCGTGGACGGCAGGATCTTCAAAGCCTCGCGGCGCGGCAGCCTGGGGTGGTCGACCAAATAGACTTCGCCCATCCCGCCCGCGCCCAACTGGCGCACGATCGTGAAACCTGCGAATTCGGAACCGGGAGCCAGCGGCATGCGCGAAAGTGTACAACCAAGGTCGGGTGCGGACCGCTGATCACATGCACTTTCCGCGTCCGCACGCGCTCCCGGAATGTCCGAATCCCTATCCCGCTGTTAGCGCGCCCGAATGGTCTTCTCACGCGTACGATTAGCGCGCATTCCGGCATGAGAGAGCGAGCGCTGCCATGGACCCGAACCAGGTTGTCATCGAGATTCGGGAGTGGGGACGGCGCCCTCGTCGGGTGACACTGAGCGGGTCCGTCGCATTCGGCCGTGATTGCGCCGGTGAGAATGTCGCCGATACCGAGGTCTCCCGCGAGCACCTGCGGATAGTGCCGAGCCCGACCGCGTTGTCGGTCGTCGACCTCGGTAGCCGCAACGGAACGACCCTCAACGGGGTTCCGCTGACCGGACGTGCGGAACTCGGCAAGGGAGATGTGCTGCGCCTCGGCCGTACCGAGTTGATCGTCGTGTCCGTCCCGGCCGTCCGCGGTGCCGAACCAGCTGCCGCGCCCGTCTCCGATCACGACTCGACCAGGCTCGGCGTCATGGTCACCGCTCCCCCGCCGCCACGCGCCGACGTCGTCCCGTCCCGCAGGATCGTCCTTGCCGAACGGGTCCTCGGCATCGACCCGACCGGCGAACGAGAACTGTTCCCCGCCTACACCGATCTGCCCAAGAAAATCCCGCTGCCCGTGTGGCAAGCGCTTCGAGTGATCAGCATCGGGTGCTTCCTCACTGTGATCGTGTTGCTGTTCGTGCGTCCGGCAGCCGGGCTTTTCATTTTCTTCGGCGTGATCGTTCCGGTACTCCCCGCGCTGTTTCTCGTCGCACCTGGGTTGTGGCGCAACGTATGTCCACTTGCCGCGACGAACCAGATCCCGCGTGTATTCGGCTTCACCCGCGCGTTGAATCCGCCGGATTGGCTACGAAACCGTGGCTACCTCGTCGCGATGGCACTGTTCTTCGGTATCGCCGGGTCCCGGCTCGCGGGCCTCGATCAGAGCGGTGCAGCGACCGGGGTTGTGCTCGTCTTGGTCGCGACGGTCGCGTTCACCGGTGGAGTCGTCTTCAAAGGCAAGAGCGGGTGGTGCAGCAGCATCTGCCCGCTGTTTCCGCTGCAGCGCGCGTACGCGCAGACGCCCTACATCACCGTCCCGAACAGCCACTGCCCATCGTGCGTCGGCTGTGCCAAGAACTGCTACGACTTCAAACCGCGCGCCGCGTATCAGGCGGACCTGGTCGACGACGACCGCGGCTGGACCTCACAGCGCAAGTTGTTCGTCGCGGCCCTGCCCGGCTTCATCCTCGGATTCTTCACTGCCGTAGGCCAACCCGATATGGCTGCGTTGGAGCGGTACGGACTGCTGGCGCTGTTCGTCCTCGTCAGCGTCGGGTCGTACTTCGCGATCGAAGCCGTTTCACCACTGAGTCCGGCGATGGTGGCGGTCTCATATGCGGCAGCGGCGCTCAACATCTTCTACTGGTTCGGCGGTCCCGTCGTTGTGAGCTCGCTCGCCGAGATCACCGGCATCGAAATTCCCTGGCTGCGTTGGCTGATCAGCGCCGTGGTGGCGGTGGTGACCCTCGTGTGGATCGCTCGCACCAGGGTCAGCGAACTGCAGTTCGCCTGGGTGTCCGGTACCCGGAAAGATCCCGTTCGACTACTGCCACTCGAACCCGTCGCGGCAGCTTCCACTGCGGCGACGGCGCGAGTTCAGTTCGGCAGCAACGGCGTTCCGGTCGCCGCCGAGTCCGGAACGAGCCTGCTGGAGATCGCCGAGAAGAACAAGCAGCCGATCGAAGCGGGATGCCGGATGGGCGTGTGCGGGGCTGACCCCGTCGCTGTCCTTGACGGCATGTCGTGCCTGTCGGCGCCCGAGCAGGACGAGCAGAACACACTGCGGCGTCTCGGCCTTGCGAAAAATACTCGGATGGCGTGTTGCGCACGGATCTCGTCCGGGACAGTCACGATGTCGCTCACACCGGAGCCAGGTGACGGATCAGGGGACAAGCCAACACGATTCGACCGATCGATCGTCAGTGTCGTCATTGTCGGTGGCGGTATCGCCGCTGTCACCGCAGCCGATTTCGTTCGGCGCGGTCACCCCGACTGCGAGATCCACCTCGTCGGTCAGGAATCGCACGCCCTCTACAACAGGATGGGAATTTCGCGGCTCGTCTATGGTCGGTCTGCGATGCAGGGTCTCTATCTGCTGCCCGAACAGTGGTACGACGATCACAGCGTCCATGCGTGGCTGAACACGATGGCGAGACGCATCGACGTTCCCGCGCAGCGCGTTCTGCTCGGCACCGGCGAGTCCCTTCCGTACGACCGTTTGATCCTGGCCATGGGGTCGAGCGCGACGATTCCGCCGACCCCGGGAATCGACCGCGAAGGCAGCTTCGTTCTTCGCGAAGCAGGCGACGCGATGGGCATTCGTTCCTACGTTCAGCGCAACGGTTGCCGGTCGGCTGTCGTGGCCGGCGGTGGACTGCTCGGCCTCGAAGCTGCGTACTCGCTGCACTTGCTCGGTTTGCAGGTGACGGTCCTGGAACGCGGCGATCGTTTGCTCAGCCGTCAGATCGACCCACGCTGCTCGGAAGTCGTTGCGCAGCATTTCAAGAATCAGGGAATCGAGTTGCTGACGCGCGCAGAGACAGTTCGAGTGGAGGGCGAACCGAGCGTGACTGCGGCGATCCTGAAAGACGGTCGAGAACTGCCGTGCGACGTGTTCCTGACGGCCGTTGGCGTTCGTCCCAACATCGGCCTTGCTCGCGACGCGGGGATTCCGGTCGGCAAGGGGGTGCTGGTCGACGACCGCATGCGGACCCGTACGCGCTGGGTGTACGCGGCGGGAGACGTTGCCGAACACAATGGCCAGGTGTGGGGTCTGTGGCCGGTCGCCGTCGAGCAAGCCGAAGCCGCGGCTGTGAACGCACTCGGCGGCGAGATGACTCTGACCGCCGAAACGCCTGCGACGATCCTCAAAGGTGTAGACCTCGAGTTGTTCTCGATCGGCAAGGTGACGCCTGCCGCGACCGACGACGTCATCGTTATCGACCGCCCGGCCCGCATGTCCTATCGGCGCCTCGTGCTGTCGCACGGTCGGGTTGTCGGCGCGACAGTTCTCGGCCACCATCCAGCCGATGTGACAGCGGCACAGAAGGCGGTCAAGGGACGTTTCCAGGTCGACCCCAGCGCGCTGAATGCGTTGCGCGCCGGAGATTGGAGCGGGCTGGCAAACGAAAAGTCAGCTCGCGCCACCCGCTAGGTGGGTCACGGTCCATTCGCCGATCCGTAAGGTCCAGCCAGGGTCGAGTCGCGCGGGGGTTTCGCCGACCTGGGTCCAGTCCTCGGCACCGGGCGCTGCGATGAAAGTCCCTGCGGGAGTGAGGGCGTCGCGCACGAAGACGTCGCCGCGCTCCACTGTGATGTAGGCGTGTACACGCGATATGTACGGGTCGTATTCGACGACGATCGGCGACGCCGTTGCGTTCGCGACGGCCTCGTCCGACAGTGGGGCACGTCCGATGACATACGGGCGGTCGAGCGGATAGACGGCGCCGTCCTTCGTCGACAGCACACTGATCACCGGCGTTGCTGCGGCAGTTTCCTGCGGCGACCGGAACCCGGGTGGGTTCACCGCGTCCGCTGGAATTCGCACTGTCGCAACGGTTTCCATATGTCGCGGCGGTTCGGTCGGCAAGGTCGCCCGAACAATGGTGAACCCGCCGCCCGGCACGATTCCTGCCTGCAGATCGGTGTGCGGACGGGGGTACGGCGTCGAACGGTCGGCGGCACGGAGGCCGATGGTCGTCGCGTGGTCGGGCACAGCTTCGACAACGAAGCGCGGACCCTCGTTGCCGACCAGACTGCGTCCGCCGTCGTTGGTTCGGATATCGGCTGCGACAACGCCTTTGAGCAGAACGATCGCGCCGTCGGCGGTCGGCGCGACGACGCCGAATGCAACGCCGCGAGCGGCACCGAATGCGACGGGAGCAAGCCGATCGGGCAAACCTGCGCCAGGGTACTGAGTGCGGGCGGCGGCATCCACAGCCCCGAGCAACTGCGCAACGGGTTCGTCCGCACCGGTCGCAAACAACACCACATCGCCGAACCGCGCGATCAAGCCGCTACCGTCGGAAATTCCGACTGTGAATGGTCGTTGCTGCACCGACGGCCGCCCTTCGTTGACTCGCGCTGATCATAATCCGCGCAGCCGAGTCACCGTGGGGGACGTTGCCGACATTCCTCGTAGGTCGCGCCCGAGCGGAAGCAATCGTAGAAACCGCTTTGTATGTCACCGGATGTCGGCGGCTCGCCGCACAACACGCCGCACCTCAAATAGTTAGGTGCGATCGAGCCGTCCGGGAAACGGCACACATCCGTGCATGTGTAGCCGCGCGCGTTCGGATCGATGGGCATCAGATCAGGTGTGTACGCCCAGACCCAAGCATCAGTGCGGGAGACCCTGGTGCAATAGACGGTTCTACCGTCCGCGGTATGCGCGACGGCACCGTGGTCTTGGCAGTAGTTGTTCAAGTTGACAAGCGGACCCGGCGGACTCGCTGCGCCCGACCCGCTGTCCGGCGCTGCACCCGCTGGTGCCGCAAACGCAAAGCATGCGCACACTGACAGAACAGCAATGAAAAATCGCCGCACGATGTGCGAACGTGTTGGTGCTGGCATGGACGTACCCCCTACCTAACGAGTCCCCAACCCGATAGTTCGAGAGTAGCCCGGCTGCCCGGTATCCAGTACCTACTTCACTTTTGCAGCCGCCCGCAGTTTCTCGAGCAACGGACCTGCCGCTTCGGCGAGAAAGGCTTCCAGCGACTCGTCACCGATCTGCACAAGCGCGATGTCGCTGAAGCCCGCCTCCCAATAGGGCCGCACCGATTCGACGATGGCGTCGAGGTCGGGACCGCACGGGATGCTGTCGGCAACGTCCTCGGGTCGTACGAATTGCGTCGCGGCGGAGAAGCCCGCGGTTGTGGGGAGATCGGCGTTGACACTCCAGCCGCCGGCGAACCAGCGGAACTGATCGTGCGCTCGGTCGATTGCCTTTTGCTGGTCGGGATCCCAGCAAATCGGAATCTGGCCGATGACCCGCGATTCGGACGGCGATCCAGCCGCCATGTTTCGTACATGCCGCCAGCCGTTGACCAGAACCTTCTCCGGCGCGACCGCGATCATGTGGTCGGCTATCGACGCAAACTTCTCGATCGACTTGTCTCCCGACACCGCAACGGCAATCGGCAACGGCACATCCGGTAGGTCCCATAACCGGGCCGAATCGACTCGATAATGCTCGCCTTGCCATTCGACCAATCCGCCAGCAAGTAGTTCGCGGATTATCTGGATCGCCTCGACAAGCATGTCTTGCCGCTTGTCGACGCCAGGCCAACCTGCTCCGACAACATGCTCGTTGAGATTCTCGCCGCTACCCAGCCCGAGAGTGAATCGTCCATCGCTGAGAATCTGCAGCGTTGCAGCCTTTTGGGCGACCACCGCTGGGTGATAGCGCATCGTCGGGCAGGTCACGTACGTCATCAACTCGATACTTTCGGTCGCTTGCGCGACAGCACCGAGAACCGTCCACGCGTAAGGCGAATGCCCCTGCGAGGTAAGCCATGGCGAATAGTGATCGCTACTCACCGCGAAGTCGAAACCGGCTTTCTCTGCGCCGACCGCGTAAGTGACCAGCTCTTTCGGACCACTTTGTTCGGTCATAAGCGTGTAGCCGAATCCGGTCATGTGTCAGGCCTTCTGCTGCATACTCGACCGCGCCGAATTGCCCTGTTCGGCGACCTTCGGATCAGGTTCGTCAGCTTTAGCCCTGACTCCTTCTTCGACCTTGTCGCCCAGCGATTTGTCGACATTTCGCCAATATTCGAAGGCCTTCTGCAAAATCGGCTCGGAGACTCCGTTGAGCAGGTGACCGACGATGTTGTCAACGAGTCGATCGCGGGCGGCGTCGTCGAGGACGTCGCGAACCAACGTGCCGGCCTGTCCCCAATCGTCGTCCTCGCTATGCGAAACGTATGCGCTGCGCCCGATTTCACCTTCCGAGTACCAGCCCGGGTCGGCGAACCCGTCAGCATGCGGACCGCCTTTGGTGTTCGGTGCATACACGGGGTCGGACACCTTGTTAGATCGCATCGCGCCGTCTTTGCTGTAGCTGTTGACGGCCGATGTCGACGCATTTACAGGCAGTTGCTTGTAATTGACTCCGATGCGATGCCGGTGGGCGTCGGCATACGCGAACAGCCGAGCGAGCAACATTCGATCGGGGCTCGGTCCGATACCGCGGACCAGATTGTTCGGCTCGAACGCAGCCTGCTCGATTTCGGTGTGATGATCCGTTGGGTTCCGGTTCAAGACCATTTTGCCGACACGCTGCAACGGATAGTCGCTGTGCGGCCAGACCTTGGTCAGGTCGAACGGATTGAATCGGTAGTTCGCTGCATCGTCGAACGGCATCAGTTGGACGAACAACGTCCAACTCGGATTGTCACCCTTCTGGATGGCTTCGAACAGATCGCGCGTGTGGTAATCAGTGTCGGCAGAAGCCATTTGGTCGGCTTCGTCCTGCGTGAAGGTCTCGATGCCCTGGTCGGTTTTGAAGTGGTACTTCACCCAATGCCGATCGCCCGCAGCGTTCGTCCACAAGTAGGTATGCGAGGTGTAGCCGTTCATGTGCCGCCAGGTCCGCGGAATACCGCGGTCCCCCATCAACCACGTCACCTGGTGCGCCGACTCTGGTGACAGCGTCCAGAAATCCCACTGCATATCGTGGTCGCGCAAGTTGTTGTCGGCCCGCCGCTTCTGCGATCGAATGAAATGCTGAAACTTCATCGGATCCTTGACGAAGAACACCGGGGTGTTGTTGCCGACCATGTCGTACACGCCTTCCGAAGTGTAGAACTTGACGGCGAACCCGCGCGGATCGCGCCAGGTGTCCGGGCTGCCCCGCTCCCCCGCGACGGTCGAAAAGCGTGCGAGCAGATCGGTTTTCGTCCCCGGCGCGAAGACGGCGGCGCGTGTGAACTCGCTGACGTCGTCGGTCACTTCGAAATGCCCGAAAGCGCCGCTTCCCTTCGCGTGTGGCTGCCGCTCAGGTATACGTTCGCGGTTGAACTGCGCCATCTGCTCGATCAGATAGTGATCCTGCAACAGGATGGGTCCAGCCGGTCCAACGGTCAGGGAATGCTCATCACTACCGACTGGAATTCCCGCATCGGTTGTGGTGGTTCCTGCAATGTCACTAGTCACGTTTGTACTCCTCAATACACGGGCTTGATGAGGGCATACCCAGCCTCGCCGCCTATCAACCGACGTTGACGACGACTTTCCCCTTCGCATGGCCTACTTCGACGGCGGACATCGCAGCTGCAACGTCGTCGAACGACAGGACGTCTTCGACGTGCGGGTCCAATTTTCCCTCTGCAACGAGGTCGGCGACGATGTCGAGGACACGCTGGGTGCGATCGCGCTCGATAACGTGGCCACCGAGTTCGGCGACGGTTTCGGGATCGCCGGCACTGATCAGCTTGTTTCGGTCTGCGACCAGATCTACGACATCCCGCAGGCATGTTCCGCCTGCGAGATCGAAGATGGCGTCGACACCGTCGGGAAGTAGGTCGGTGATCCGACCTGCGACGCCGTCTCCGTAGGGAACGAGCGTGGCGCCTAGTGACTCGATCAAAGGTCGCTTGTCAGCACCGGCTGTTCCGATGACGTTGATCTCGAGGTCCCGCGCGATCTGAGCTGCGGCAACGCCGACACCACCGCTCACCCCATTGATCAGCAAGGTTTGACCCGCTTCGAGCTGCACCTGCGCCACGCCGTCGTACGCGGTCGCTGCCGCAACGGAGAGCGTCGCGGCGTCTGTGAACGAGACCTTCAGGGGTTTGTGTGCGGCAGCGGTTGCCGGAAGGAGCGCGAACTCGGCGAACCCACCGGATCCGGGTGCAACGCTTCCGAACACCTCGTCCCCGACTGCGAATCCGTCCACGTCCTGGCCGATTTCACGGACGACACCCGACACCTCGGAACCGAGTACCTTCGGGAAGTCCGCAGGAGCGGAGGGTCCGAACGCGCCACTACGAATCTTCCAGTCGACGGGGTAGACCCCGGCGGCTCGGACCTCGACCAACAGCTCGCCCGCTAGTGGCGATGGCATCGCAAGGTCGAGAAACTCCTGAACCTCCGGGCCGCCGTTGCTGTTGTAACCAAATGCTTTCACTGCTGCAGTCCTCCCAATCGGGTAGATGGATCTTCTACAGCGGTACCCAACCAGCAGGAGCCAAACCAAGGACGGTCAATCGCGACGGTGCGGCGGCGAAGCGTAAGCCGCGTCGAAGGTCGGCACGAGATCGAGGGATCGGTCCAACCCGGTGACTTCCAGCGGCCGGATGACCGCCCGATTGTTGCCTGTGACAATCCGGAAGGGATGACCTCGCGCCGCGCTGCGCTCAGCGAGAGCAACGAGCAACTCGATCCCCGCCGAACCGAAGAACGTCACTTCGGCGAGGTCGGCGAGCACTGCCTTCGGCGACGGAAACTCGGCGAATGTCTCGTCGAGTCGTGTGCGGAGGTATCTCTGGGTTGCCATATCGATGTCGCCGACGATGCGGACGACAACAGTTCCATCCTTTGTGCAACTGGCATCTACGACGATGGAGTCGGCATACGGGGAGTCCGTCATCGCCCCGTCGTTGGTTGTGGACATCGCGGCGCACCTTCCCGTCAGGACATTCTGGTTGGAGAAAATTGTATGGAGCCGAATGATCTCTGACCAGTGTTTCGACAGACAGTTTCGACGGGCATTTTCTCCGTCGATAAAGGCACGTATTCGCTTGCAGCCCAGCAATTTATCGGTAGAATAGAACACATGTTCGAGTCGGGGGAAACGCAAACGGAGGCGGACCGTTTAACCGCTTTATGGGCCGAGATGGCGAACGTCGATCGCACACTGAGCGATGCCGAGCAGGCCGATGTGATCCTGGTATTGGAAAAAGTGAAATCAGGCTGCGCAGCACTGCAGGCGCAGGTGACCAACGACTTCGCCAGGCAACGACGAGCCGAGCGCGCCGCGCATGGACTGTCGAAAGCGCAGCAGGAGATGGGTATCCCGTCCGAAATCGGACTGGCACGACAGTGCTCGCCACACAAAGGCAGCCAACATCTCGGCTTCGCCCGCGCGCTGGTCGAGGAAATGCCACACACCCTTCGTCAGCTCGAGACGGGTGACCTCACCGAGTGGCGGGCCACC
This sequence comes from Antrihabitans spumae, assembly GCF_043944905.1. Taxonomy (NCBI): domain Bacteria; kingdom Bacillati; phylum Actinomycetota; class Actinomycetes; order Mycobacteriales; family Nocardiaceae; genus Antrihabitans; species Antrihabitans spumae. The sequence goes on along the minus strand of NZ_JBIMSN010000042.1, from coordinate 157,216 downwards.
ATCCTCGTCCGCGAAACAGGTTGCCTGAGCAAGGAAGACCGCGGAATAGTGGATCGGGAACTGTGCAGCGATCCCGCCACCCTCGCGGGTAAAGGTGACAATCAGATCAAAGCTGCCGCAGTTGCGTTGGGGGCGAAACTCGACGCGGAGTCGATGGTGCGGCGAGCCCGCAAAGCCGAAGCCCACCGGTGCGTCACCTCACGGCCGGCGCCGGACACCATGGCGTATCTGACGGCGTTGCTGCCGATGAAGCACGCCGTCACCGTGCATGCGACGTTGCTCAAGGATGCCGCAGCCGTCGTCGCGGCAGGCGATGAGCGGACCAAATCCCAGATCATGGCCGACATCCTGGTCGAACGGGTGACCGGGCTGGCGACAGCGTCCGCAGTGCCGGTCACGATCGACATCGTCATCTCCGACGAAGCGCTGCTGACCGACAAGCCTTCAGCGGCAGAGGTTCCCGGATACGGACCGATACCCGCGGATCTGGTCAAGCAATGGCTGCACGACTCCGATGCGATGGTCGAGTTACGTCGCCTCTACGCGAATCCGACGACCGGGGCGTTGACCGCGATGGAATCGAAGTCGCGATGCTTCCGGAAAGGGCTGCTGCGGATGACCCGATTCCGCGACCGGATCTGCCGCACACCGTGGTGTGACGCGCGAATCAAGCATGGTGATCACGACGAATCGGCGGAATCAGGTGGTGCGACGACGCTGCACAACTCCGCCGGCCTGTGCGAAGCCTGCAACTACGCCAAAGAAGCCGACGGCTGGTCGGCGAAACCCGACACCCAGCAGCCCGGCCAACTCCACAGCTACACCATCACCACCCCGACCGGGCATCAGCACCGCTCGATCGCACCGGCTCTCCCGATGCCACTCACATTGCAGCGCAGCGGAGTCGACAGAGTCGACTCCGCTGCGTGATGTGAAACTTCGGTTACTGCTTCGTGCGCAATCCCGATAGCGCGACCGCTGCGGCAGTGACTCCGACTGCCACTGCGGCGACTACGAGTGCATTGCCGAGCCCGTCGGTGAACGCCTGGTTGGCACCAACTTCGGCAACACGATTCGTGATGGTCGAAGTGAGGACGCTGCCGAAGACTGCGATGCCGATCGCGCCGCCGAGTTCACGAGCCAAGTCGTTCATTGCCGACGCAACGCCCTGCTGATCTGCTGGCAACGATTCGGTCAGAGCACTCGTTGCCGGCGTCATCGCAAGGCCCATACCTGCACCGAGGATCGGGAGCCCGACGAACAGGACGACGTAGTTGATGTCGGTGCCGAGCGTGCTCAGCGTCAGCATCGCAACGACGATCAGGACGAGACCGAGGACGCAGGTCCGGATGTGGCCCAACTTGCGGGTGACCCGAAAAGCGTTGCGAGACGATCCCATCAGGCCAGCAGCCATCGGCAGCATGCAGATCGCTCCGACGAGCGGGCTGAGGCCGGCGACCGACTGCAGGTACTGCATGATCAAGAAAACGAACCCGAAGAACGCTGCGAACTGCATTGCGATCGACAGCGCACTTGTCGAGAAGAGTCGGTTGCCGAACAGGCGCGGATCGAGCAGCGGATGCGCTACTCGCAGCTCCCACACGATCGTCACGGCGAGCAGCACGACACCGAAGGCGAGTCCGAAAACTGTTCGCATGGAGCCCCATCCGGCTGTCGGAGCTTCGATGATCGAGAAGATGATCGCGCTGATGCTACACACGAACAGGACCGCTCCGCCGACATCGATCCGGTGCGAACGCCCCTCCAAGTTCTCGGGCACGGCACGGGCAACCAAGATTGCAGCGATCACGGCGAGCGCAACATTGAGCCCGAAAACGGAACGCCAGGAGAAGAATTCGAGCAAGGTTCCTGATACGACCAAGCCGAGGACAGCGCTCGCACCCGCAACGCCCGACCAGATTCCTATGGCGCGCAATCGTTCTCGATCCGCGTAGACGGTGGTAATGGTCGACAGCGTCGCGGGCATCACGAGTGCGGCGCCGATACCGAGCAGGCCGCGAAGGCCGATGAGCATCCCGATGCTGTCGGTGAACATCGCCAGCAGCGAGGTAACTCCGAAGACGGCGAGTCCGGCGAACAGTGCGAGCCGCCTGCCGTACCGGTCCCCCAGCGCACCGCCGACGAGCAGCAGCGACGCGAAGACCAAAGCGTAGGCATCCACGACCCACGCGATCTGTGTATGGGACGCGCCGGTGTCGCGAGCCAGATCAGGGATCGCGACATTGAGTGACGTCACCGCCGAAACAACGGTCGCCAGCGAGATGCATACGGCCGGTAGCAGCAGCTTCTTCGCTTTGGAACTGGGTTCTGGTTCGGCTTTCGTCGCCAGGTCGATGGCCATCAGGTCTCCTCGGTTGCCGTTATTCAACGATGTTGAAATAACTGTCGCACACCGCGCGCTACAATTCAACAGTGATGAATAAGCAACTTTCCAAGACCGGCCCAGGCCGCCGGACTGGAGCACCCGACACCAGGCAGGCGATCCTCGACGCCGCGCACGCTCGGTTTGCCGCAGAAGGATTCACAGCGACGACGGTGCGGTCGATTGCCGCGGACGCAGGCGTCGACGCGGCGATGATCAACTACTTCTTCGGGTCGAAGCAGAAGCTCTTCGAAGAGGCACTCGCCTTGCGCGCCAACCCGGTTGTGATCGTCACCGAACTCGTCGAGGGGTCCATCGAAGGACTCCCCCGCCGAATACTGACGACGTTGCTCGCAACCTGGGACGACCCGGCGAACCGGCCGTCACTCATCGCCATCGTCACATCCATCGAGGACGACCCCGCTCAGAACGGTCTGCTACGCGACTTCCTCGAAAAGGTCATCGCAGGACCGGTGGCTGCGCAGCTGACCGCAGCTGGGATGCAGCAGGGCACAGCGGAAATCCGTGCAGGCCTGCTCGCATCGATGTTCGTCGGCGTCGTCATGGCCCGCTACGTCGTCTGCGCGAGTCCGATGGCCGACCTGCCTCCTCAGGTCATCGTCGACGAACTCGGACCAGCGTTGGACGCGATCCTGACCGTGTGACGCCCTCCTACCGACCCGCCAACCCGACGGCGCCGCCGCTTCCGGGGACAGTCGCGATCAGCGTCGGTACAAGCGTCGTCGCCTCCGGACCCGCCCGTCCCAGCCCGAATTTACGGACCTCACCTGACGCGCTACCGACAAGAAGGTCGGCTCCCGTTGTCGTACTGGTGGTCGCGACGCTGACCCCGCTACCTTCGAAAGGTACGAACGACGCGATCTGCGCGAAGGCCACCTTGCCCGAATGATGGTCCGGTGGATGGAGATACATCTCCGGCGCACCATCGAGCAGAGAGCCCGCCGAAAACACTCGCACTGCCCCTTCGCCGCCGAGCATGCCGGTGACGATGCTCTTGGCACCGCCCTCGGCGCCTGCCACCCAGCCGGTCGTCAACGACACTCCCCCGGTATAGCTTTCGTCGAACGCCAGGAATTCCGATGTCGTCGTCGGCGCATCCGCACCGCCATGCCCCGAATGTTCCTCCGAAGACGCAGATTTGGCGGTCGGCTGATACAGGTCGTAGCGGAACGTCTTGACCATCGGAGCGTCACCGGGACCGGGTGCCGTCACGATGGTCGCCCTGCCGGACCCCGAGTCGACCATGCCGGTCGCCAGCGTCACGCCCGACTTCGAACCCGGGTACGGCGCAAAGCTGGAGAACAATTCCGGCGCCTTCCCTGTCTCTCCAGGCAAGGTGGAGGAAAAGATCTTCACCTGAGATTCGATTCCGGGTCCTGCTCCCACAATGATGTTGTCGGCCAGCGCGTTACCGTCGACGTCGATGCCCGCCACGCTGACGCCACCACGGAAGTCCGATTCGAACGGCGCGAACCGCGCCACCTCCTTATCGAACGCGGGGCCTGCGAACGCCACGACCTCCGGGGCAACACCCGCGCCGGTACCGACCACGACGTCGAGCACCATGTCCCCGTTCACATCCGCCATGGCAACGCTCGGTGTTCCTTCGAAGGACGGAAACGGTGTACTGGTTGCGAGGGGCTTGTCGCCGTTGCCGTCGTACACCTGGACTACGGCTGGCCTACCTGGCGAACCTGGAACTGCCACTGCGTAACTCGACACCTCGGGTATCACGTTGACCGTCGCCATCAGGCCGTTGTCCTCGTGATTCAAACGGTGGCAATGGATTACAAAGGTGCCCGTGTAGTCGGTGAACTTCGTCCGCAACGTCAGCGACGCAGGCTCCAACGCATTTTCGTTTTCGTCGGTGACGGGCGCAGGAACGTTGGCGTTGTCGACGCCCCACGGCTGCGCACCCGTCCTTGTCTTCTCCACTGGGTCGACAACCTCCGTCACCTGGAAGTCGTTGACGTGGATATGCATCGGGTGATCGTCGTTGTTCAGATTGGTGATCTTCCACTCCTCGACCGAGTTCAGTCGTGGCTGCAACAACGGAATGTTCGGGAAGGTGTTGCCGTCGAACTCGTAGGTGAACGACTTCGGGTCGTTGTTGCTCGCCTTGTCGTTGCTGAAGCCACCCGTGATGACCAACTCACGCGTCACATCGGGATTCACTACCGAGGTATCGACGAAAGACGTATACGCGTCCAACCTTTGGCCGGGTTCGAACGGCGTCGTCTTGCCTTCGCCGCTGTCAGGGGTCACCTGGATGAGCTTCTGCGTCGGGAAGGTGAAGAAGCCGTCGAAGTAGCTGATGTACTGCGGGTCGACCGTTGCGGTGCCGAGCACGGCGGGAGAGTTCTCCGTGCCGTCGTTCGTGTAGAGCACACCCGGATTGCTGACCTCCTTGCCGTTTTTCATCGGTGGCATCTCGACGACCAGATCACCTGTTTCAGGCATCGTGACCGCGATGGCGTAGCGGGAACCCGGCGGGATCAGCAGCCGTGTCCCGTCGCCCTCGACTGGTCGCTGCACAGTGGTGAATGGATTGCCGTCCTGCCCGACGATCGTGAATTTCGGATGGTTGCCCGTCGCGGTCTCGGTCAAGGTGATCGGCAGATAGGCGAAGTCGCTGATGTTCGCGAGTACCCAGATTTCGGTCTGCCCCGGCTTGACCTTCAACGCCGGCTGGAACTGGCCGTTGACCGTGAACTGCACGTCGCGCTGATTATCGGGAAGCCCAGGATTGGCAGGAACATTCACCGAATCACTGGTGAAGCTCTGCAGGTTTCCCGGGATGAACTGATTCTGCCCGCGATGGTTCCGCGTCGACAGCGGGCCGGAGTACCAATTGGTGAAGTACTGCGAACCTTCGCTCGTCTCAGGGAAATTCACCGGCGCCAAGCTCGGTCGGTAGGTGCCGTCCGCCAGTTGCGAACCCTCCGGCGGCGTGAGCGTGCTGACGAACTGCGGCCAGATGGGGTTGTTGAGTTGGTTCGAGCCACCTTTGCGGTCGAACACGAAGTTGTACTGCAGTGCCATATCTCGGATGGGAATCTCGTTCTGCGTGACCAACGGAAGATTTCCGTCGGGCCGCCCGATCTCGAGTAGACCCGCCAAACCGAAGTAGGTCTGCTGAGCCGTCAGGGTGTGCCGATGGCTGTGATACCAGTACAACCCGTTCGGCATCTCGTCAGGCACCTCGTAGTCGTAGACGTTGCCCATGCCGGCCGGGATGTCGAGTAGCACGTTGTCGGCGTTGCCATCCGGGCTCACGTGCAGTCCGTGCGTGTGCAGATTCAGCGGCGACGACTCCAGCATCGGCGGATACAGCGGCACTTCACCACCCGCAGCGGTGAACGCAGGGTCGTAGTAATCGCCGACGTCCAAGCCTTCGAGATCGTTGTCGTAGTGCACGATCAGACGTTCACCCGGATCGACCCGCAAAGTCGGTGCAGGATAGGTGCCTTCACTTTTCGTCGAGCCGTCCGACGACGTACCTCTGATGAGTTCGTAGCCGAACAGCAGGAAGTCGTCGACGGGCTTCGCCGTCGTGTCGAGCGCGACAGAGGCCTGGTGCGCCGACAGCCTGACCTCGAGTACGCCGTCCTTGCTCGACAGCTTGACCGGCTCCTTGTACGCGACAGGAGATCCGTCTGCACCGAAGTTGCCACCAGCCTCGGGAGCGGCGTCGTTGGACGCACACGAGGCCAGAACCAACATCAACGATGTTGCCAGACAGGCGAAGACGACCAGCGGTCTGCTACGACTCGTGTACATCGCGGGCTCTTTTCAGTGTTTGAAGACTCAGTTAGAAGAACTGCCAGAACACGACGACGAGCACGGCGTACCCGGCCAGCACGATCGCAACACCGATCAGATTGGTACGCAACCGATTCGACGACTTCGGTTGGAGCCACCAATCGAATCGTCCGTTGATCCAGGGCACGAGCCAGTTCAGCGCTGTCACGCTCGCGACGTTTCCGATGAACAACGCGACGGCAAATGGCAGCCCGAGTTCTCGATCCAGCAGCGGGGTCTGTACCCAGAGGCCGAACAGGAACACCACCGGATACAACATGAGCACAACCATCATGTTCTGTTTCCACGCCGGAGGCGGCTGGCCGGCCGCAGACGTCTCGGCCCTGAACCAGTGATCGAATCCGGTTCGCACGACCCGGGTGTGGAATTCTTCGGTGAATGCGGTGGCTTCGTCGACCAACTGATGTCGCACCGGCGAGTCGAGCCACTTCTGCAGATTGGCTTCGCTGTCGAAGCGCAGGATCGCCAGAAAGTCCTCTTGCACATGCGGTATCGGCGGTTCGAACCGATAACCCTTGAAGCCGGCAGCTTTGGTCTGGGCAGCAGCGATCCGGCGCTCCCATGCGCGGTATTCGGTTTCGGACCCCGGGCGGACCCGCGTGGAAACGACAACCGAGATCGGCGCGGGCAGGACCCCTTTCGACTCGACACCTTCGGCACCGTCACTCACGACATGGACGTCGTCGCGACCGACGAGCATCGGTGCCGCGCCCTCGATGCGCGCGGCGCGCTCGGGCGAGTTGAGCCAGGTCCGTGCCGCAGCGTCGCTGTCGAACCGCTGCAGAATCACCCAATCGACCTGGGTCGGCGGGCTGGGTGGCAGAACGGTCTGCTCGATGAATCCAGGCAACTGCGAGATCCCGGAACTCGTTTCGACTTGCCACCGGGAAAACTGTTCTTCAGCTTCGGGTCTCACACTCGTCTGCGTGACGATGGTGACCGTCTCCTGACTCATGACCGAGCTGCGAGACGCGAATACAGCCTGTCCGGTGTGAACGGCAGGTGTGCAAAACGTACACCGGTCGCGTTGACGATCGCGTTCGAGATCGCGGGCGCCACAGGGTTGATCGCACACTCGCCCTGCGACTTTGCGCCGAGCGGACCGATCGAATCGTGGGTGTCGGCAAAGAACACCTCCGATCGCGGGACGTCGGCGAATGCCGGGATCCGATAGTTGCGGAAGTTCGGATTCACCACCGCGCCGTCGGAGTTGTGCACCATGTTCTCGGTCAGTGCCCAGCCGAACGCCATTCCGATGGCACCGTCGATCTGACCTCTGCACTGCATGGGATTGATCAGCCTGCCGATGTCGGCACCGTGCACGCTGTGCAGGATCCGGATCTCCCCGGTTATTCGGTGCACTGCCAATCGCACACCGTGGACATTGAACGCGATGGTGCGAGGAGACAGGTACGCCTTGCGGGTTCCTTCGAAGCGATGGCCGTCCGCGGCACCTGCCTCGTGCAGTTCCGCCAACGAGATGCGCTTGTCGCCACAGAGCACGGCGTCCGCTGCGAGCGTGCATTGCTCTCGCGCTACTCCACTGTGGCGGCTCGCGTAGTCGAGAATGTCGTCGCGCAAAGCCATCGCGGTGAGGTGCACGGCCTTGCCTGCCACGACTGTGCCGGTGCTGGCGAAAGTGCCCGTGTCGTAGGGCGTTCGATCGGTGTCGGCGTTGACGATGTCGACGTCAGCTGCGCGACATCCGACGATGGAGGCTGCGATCTGCTTGTGTGCGTTGGCAATTCCGTTGCCCATCTCGCAGGATCCGACGGCGAGGTGATAGGTACCGTCGGCAAGCAGACGCATCTCGCCCGCGGACCTGTGCTCCGTCGGAGGTCCGCACTCGAGCATTGCGAGGGCGACGCCGGTTCCCTCCGCCCAGTCGTCACCGTCCGGCTTGGCGACACCGTTCCCGCGAGCGAGCGCTTCTTCCGCGAAGTCGAGGCATTGATCCAGGCCGTAGCTGCCGAAACTTGCGTCGCTCGGGTCCTGCCAGACCGACTCGACGTGGTCGCCCGGCCGAACCATGTTCTTGCGGCGCATCGCAAACGGATCGATCTTCAACAGGTGTGCCAGCTCGTCGATCGCGCACTCGATGGCGAAGGTGGTCTGCGAGGCGCCGTAACCACGGAACCCGCCACCCGGAATCACGTTGGTGTAGACCGCATATCCGAGTGCCTTCTTGTTCTCGCAGCGGTAGGCGGCAAGCGGGCTACCGAGCGCCGCGGCCAGTGTCTCACTCGCGTGGTTGGCGTATGCGCCCGTGTTCGACACGACATAGATGTCGAGTGCGGTCAGGGTGCCGTCACGTTTCGCGCCGAGCTTCACCCGCGTGGTCATCTGGTGGCGCGTCGTGGTTCCGATGAACTCTTCCTCGCGAGTCCACTCCCACTTGACCGGACGACCGAGCTTCATGGTCGCGAACAGCACGAGGTCTTCGGAGATCATCTCCTGCTTGCCGCCGAAGCCGCCGCCGACTCGTTCGGTGAAAACATGGACGTCGCGTGCCCGCAGGCCGAATTGATGACACAGCTTCGCCCGAACGACGAACGGCCCCTGCGAGCTCGTTCGCACGTGCCAGCGGTTGTCGTCACCGCGCCACGCGATCGAGCCGTGCGTCTCCAGGTGCGAATGCTGGACGCGCGACGTCGAGTAGGTCATCTCGTGCACCGCGTCGGCAGCTGCGAATCCGTCTGCCACACTGCCTATTTCGCCGTGGATGTCGACGAAGATGTTGCCCTTCTCCTCCATACCCTTGTTGTGAAGTACGGGTGCATCGGGCTCCATCGCCGTCACGGGATCGAATACAGCAGGCAACACCTCGTAGGTGACTTTCAGTGCCCGGCACCCGGCGGCCGCAGCCGCTTCCGACTCCGCGACAACTGCGGCGATCCGCTGCCCGACGAAACGAGCGACGTCGTCCAGGATGAGGGTGTCGTCGGGATCGACGAGGTGATCCTCGTGCAAAGCAGTGCTGTACAGCCGGTTCGGTACGTCGGCAGCGGTATACACCGCCACCACACCGGGTATGGCCATCGCCGCGCTTCGATCGATATCGACGATGCGGGCATGTGCGTGCGGCGAACGCAGCACGACGAGATGCAACAGTCCTTCTATGGCGACGTCCATCGTGTATCGCGCTTGCCCGGTGAGGATTCCGCGGCTGAACGGATTGGCCAAACTTGCGCCACACGACTCTCCTGCAACATCGGGCTCTGCCTCGGCAGCGCCCTGCAACGCGTCGGCGATGGACCGATAGCCGGTGCATCGGCACAGATTTCCCTTCAGCGCACGGGGTAGATCTTCCTTCTGCTCGTCGCTCAACGATGCCGCGGTCATGATCATGCCCGCCGCACAGAATCCACACTGGAAGGCCTGCGCATCGTGGAAAGCCTGCTGCATCGGGTGTAGTTCGTCGCCCGATCCAAGCCCTTCGATCGTGGTGACCTTGCGCCCTGCTGCCCGGAAGGCCGGCACCAGACACGAGTGGAAGGGTTTGCCGTCCAACCACACCGTGCAAGCACCGCAATCGCCTGCGTCGCAACCCTTTTTGACGCCGAACACCTCGCGATCCCGCAGGAAGGTGCGCAGACACTGACCCGGCTGTGGCTCGGCGGAGAAGAGGCGTCCGTCGACATCGAATTCGCTCATGAGAGTTCCGCACGTAGCTGTTCGGCGAAGTGATAGGTCAGGTGTTGCTTGTACGGAGCAGATCCGTTGACGTCGTCGAAATAGTCGTCGGCGGAAAGCCGTTCTGTGATTTCACGTCGCAGTTCTGCCTGCGCCGGAACGTCGTCGAAGTGGAGTTGCACAGGTCGAGTTGTCGCGGCCGTCACCGTGATCCGGAAGTCGTGACCGTCGGCTCCACATGTTCCGATGATCAGGGCGGCCGACCGGCCAAGGTGCACCAGCGACTGCTGTCGGTACGCGAACCGTTTTCGTAATGCCGAGTCCGGCAGCCGAATCGACCGAAGTAGCGCACCGGGCCGAAGGATGTTCGCGTTGTTGCCCGTCACGAAGTCCAGTGCCGAAACCTGTTCCGGCGCAGCGCCGTCGCGTGGCCACACCGTGTAGGTACCCTCCAACGCAGCCGTCAACGAGATCATCGCACCGGCCGGTAACGACATGCAGACATTGCCGCCGACGGTTGCCGCGTTCCAGATCTTGAACGACGCGAGCAGCGAGTTGCAGCAATCGCGAAACAGCGGTGCCGCAATCCATTCCGCTGGTGCGTCGAATGCGAACAGCTCTGCTATGCGGCAGGTTGCGCCGATGTCGAGGCCAGCATCGGAGACTTCCAATGCCGGCCAGCCGAACCCATCGAGGTCGATGAGGGTGTCGGTCGAGACCTGCGGTTCGGAGAACAGCCAGGTGCCGCCCGCCAGCCATGCATACCCGTCTCGCCAGGTCGTGATGTGGTCGGGAGACGCCGGTCTTTCGACCGCTGTGATCGTGGTGAGGTTCATTGCAAAACACCCCTATCTCAGGGCTCGGGCGTATGCGCAGTCCAATTAAACACCCGCGTTTCACAAACCGAGGCCGAACCGAGATGCCAAATTGTCGCTGCTCAGCCGCCGTCTTTCATACCGGCGAGTAGCGCAAGCGCCTCACCTACCCGGCCGTGGGGAACGAACAGATGGTCGTGATGGAACCCGGCCACCACGTTGCAACTGATGCCCGCGGCTGCGAGCGTTGTCGCCACTGCCGCCGTCAGCCCGACGGCGTCCAGCGCCGAGTGCACACTGAGCGTGATCCAGCCCGCTACATAGTGATACGCGAGGCCGACAGTGTCGGCTTCGGCCTGGGGTAGCACCAGCGTCCACCCCTCGGTTTCGCGCACCGTGACAACCGGACGGACGTCGTCCGGGATCGGACCCACGACCGTGACGAAGACGTAGCGCCCCGGATTGTGATGTGGACGCATGTCTTTCAGAAGTCGCGTCAGGTCACGCTCGCCACTGGTCACGGTCCCGACCGTAGTAGATGTCGACCGCCCGAGTCAGAGCGTCCGTCCGAGGTGGGTGTGATCGCCCCGGGAGGGGCCATATTCCATGCCAGTCAGCAACGGAATACCCGCCCAGAGGGCCAGCCCGACGCCAACTGCGATCAGCACGACAGGTACGACGACCGCAACGATCAGAACTGCGACGACGACCACTGCGACAACCCATGCGCGTTGGCGAACCATGCTGTGAGCCAGCGAAAAACGGAAGACGCCCGCATCGCCTGCGGCCGACTCGAAGGTGGTTGCATCGTCGATGTTCATACGTCGATTCTGACCTCGGGTCGGCAACCACAAAAGAGCCACCTACCAACAACTGGACTGCCTATACAGGTCCACCTGGGCCAACACGCGTAATTATGGAAAACTGACGTTCATCGGGTGGTGTGAGAAAGTGCGGGCAAGGAGGCTGGGTTGACGCTCGTCCCCGTCTTCGACAAACCCTCGCCGGGTCGCGCAAATACCCGCTCGGGATTCGGCGCGATCACAACTCCTCGCGGCGATCTTCCGCTGGAGGCGTTGGCTGTTCGAGCCGACATCACCGGATTGATGTGCCGCACAGACGTTCGCGTGACCTTCCGCAACGTCGCGCCGATACCCATCGAGGCTACCTACATCCTTCCGCTCCCCGATAACGCCGCCTTGACCGCGATGCGATTTCGGATCGGCGACCGCCTCATCGATGCGACTCTGCGCGAACGCGGTAATGCACGCGATGTCTACGACGCCGGAATCGCCGCGGGTGGGCGTGCCGCGATCGTCGAGCAGGAACGCGCCAACATCTTCACCATCAGAGTCGGTAGCCTCGCCCCCGGCGAACGAATCGAAGTCCAACTGGCGCTTACGTTCACGCTCGACTACTCCGATGGTCAAGCAGCATTCTGCTTTCCGCTCGTCGTTGCACCCCGATACCACCCCGGCGTCCCACTCGACGGTCCACAAGTCGGACTGGGCGTCGCTGCCGACACCGACCTCGTGCCGGATGCCTCGCGCATTTCGCCACCCGTGCTGCCCTGGAACTCTGCCGACACGGTCGATCTGACGATATCGGCAACTGTTGCGCGGCAAGCGCTTCCGATCGTGGAGATCGGCTGTACCATCCCGGCACGAATCACCGACGATCCGAGCCTTCCGCACATCACAGTCGACATAGAGCCCAACCAGCGTCTCAACCGAGATTTTGTACTGCGACTGAGCACCGGTCAGCGCGACGACGCCGTCATGTCGCTGTCGACGGTCCGCGACGTGGACGGACCCGACGGCACCTTCGCGCTGACGGTACTGCCGCCGACGACCGGATTACCACCCGCGTCGACCCGCAATGTTGTTGTCGTACTGGACAGCTCGGCAGCGATGGCCGGTTGGCCGGGCGCAGCGGGGCGACGCGGAGCTGCGCGAATCGTCGACATGCTGACTCCCGCAGACAGATTCGCTGTGCTGACGGTTGCCGACACAGTCGTCGCCGCGAGTGGACGAGAACCGAAACTCGTTCCGGGGATCGATCGCAACAGGTTCGCTGCCGTCGAGCACCTCACTTCGGTCCGTCCGGGTGGCGGCGCGCACCTGGGGCACGCTGTCGATCTTGCGGTCGAACTCCTCGCATCGGAACATCGCCGGCCAGCACCACACCATTCGATCCTCGTTGTCATCACAGCCGGCCAGGTCGGCGACGACGACGACATTCTGGCTCGTGTGACACCTGCGCGATTCGCTGCGGGAGTCGGCGGCATGCGGATCCACTCCATCGGCATCGGAACCGCCGTCAACTCCGCTTTGTTGCGTCAACTCGCGTCGACCGGCCGCGGCGAGTTCCATCTCGCCGAATCCGAGGATCAACTCGACGCGTTGATCCCTCGGATCCGGCGCCTGCTCGGTCCGCCACTGCTGACTCGAATCGGCCTCACCGCCGAGGGAATGGAGTTCGATCCCCGCACGCTCTCCCCTGCTCAACCCCCTGATGTATATCCCGGCGCCGCGCTCGTCATCACAGGACGTTGCCGGGCAGGCGAATCCGGTCGGCTTATGTTGTCGTCGATCGGTCCCGACGGTCGTCCATCGGTAAGCACCATCCCCGCGGTCCCGACCACCAATCTCGCCCTCACCACCCAGTGGGCGCGCGGTCACCTCGGTGACCTGCAACGCCGATATGCGACGTGCCCGATCGCCGAAGCTCCCGAGCTCGCTCAGCGCATCGTTGCGACGTCGATCCGCTTCGGAATCATCACCCGTCTCACCGCATTCGTCGCCGTGACCGATGCGCACAGAAACCCGAATGCCGCAGGCGGACAACCTCATCAGGTGGTTCAGCCGGTCGAGCACACGGTCGACTGGACAGGACCCGACGAGGGGTCGTCGGCATACTCGGTCGAGTACGCGAAGCGCGTGACGCCGACCCCGCCGCCGTTCGACACACCAAGTCCGCCGCAACCCTCGACTGCGCCGCGGGCTCAGCGTCGGGGTGTGCTGATCGGTGCCGGCGTCACCGTGATCGCTGCGCTGATCGGTGTCGGGGCCGTCGTCACCACCGTCTCGTCCAGCGATTCGACAACCGACGGCGTCGCACAACCCGCGCCGAAGTCGCCTGCCCGGCCCGGTCTGACGTTCACCAACTCCGCGCCACCGCCCGCAGAGGCGGATCCAGAACAGAACAGTGAAACCGCTGCGTCTCTCACCGTCGTGTTGACACCACGGGGTACACGAACCGAGATCAGTGCACGTGCGGCTGGGATACCCACCGGCGAACCGGTCCGCCTGGTCGTCGTCGGGTCGGATGGCACTCGCTCGGTCGTCGACGCATGGACGGTCGAAGCCGGCGACCCAGCCCGGGCCGTGCTGGTCGACCTTCCCATCGACCGCATCGCACGGGTGACCGTCGAAAGCGCGACCGGCTTCGTCTACGTGACCACAACCATCGAGTGACGATGGAGCAACTCGATCCCCGGGATCCGACATCGATCGGACCGTTCACGTTGCTCGGCCGACTCGGTGCAGGCGGCATGGGACGGGTTTACCTGGGCAAACTACCGAGTGGACGCCGCGTCGCGATCAAGGTCGTGCACGAACATCTCGCCGCAGACCCGCGCTTTCGGATGCGGTTCTCCCACGAGGTGGGCGCGGCGAAAGCCGTCGGCGGCTTCTGGACCGCGGCGATCGTCGACGCGGACCCGAACGCACCGACACCCTGGCTCGCCAGTGAATACATCGTAGGCCCGACGCTCGAGACAGCGATCGAGACACACGGACCGCTCGGTCCCGAAGCCGCCCGAATCGTGCTCATCGGCCTCACCGAAGCGTTGATCGCGATCCACCGCGTTCGACTCATCCACCGCGATCTCAAACCGGCCAATGTGCTTCTCGCACAAGATGGTCCGCGGGTCATCGATTTCGGTATCGCCCGCGCGCTCGATCAGGCGCGGCTCACGCAGCCCGGCCTCCCGATCGGGTCTGCGTCCTATATGTCGCCCGAGCAGGCCCTCGGCGCGGCGGCCCTCACCCCCGCGAGCGACATCTTCTCCCTCGGTGGGGTTCTCGTGTTCGCCGCGGCCGGCCATCCTCCGTTCACGGGCGCGAACATGTATTCCGTGCTGCTCGCCGTGGCGAACGGACAGCCCGATCTCACGGGCGTCCCCGCTCGACTTGCCGGCATTGCCGCGGCCTGTCTGGCAAAGGATCCTTCACAACGACCGACGACTGCCGACCTGCTCGACGAACTGACCCGCACGACACCGACCGCACCGGGTAAACCTTCGGTCGATCGTCGCAACGACTGGTGGTTGCGTCGGCGCTGACCGATATCCCCCCACGTCAGGGGCAATGGACGGTAGCGTGACCGGTCAGTCCAGCGGGAGGATTCGCACGTGGTCGGTTTCGCTCTGTTCGTCATCATGTTCGCCATTGCCGCACTGTTCCGACTTGCCGATCTGCTGTTCCGATACTGGTACATAGTGGTGCCGATCGCCGTGATCGTGTGGATCTGGCTACTCGGCTTCGAATTCGGTCCGAAGCACGAAGAGTCGATTCGGCGTGACCTGAACGCGATCGCAAAAAGGTTGCCGTTCAGCATCAGAAAACGTTTGCGTCCCAGCTGGATTCGATGGATCGAGCGCGGGGATCCCCGCGCTCGCAGTCGCCGGACCTGATCGGGTCGGGCGCAAGGCCCGCGGATACTGGGAAATCCCATCGATGACCAGCACTTATGTGCAAACATCATTCGTATGGTGAGATCGAACGGCAGATCGAACTTCATCGGGCTACGGCGTCGCGCCGCCTCGCTTGGCCGCACCATGACCCTTATCGTCGCCGTCGCCGCACTGTCGAGTGGAAACGTTGTTGCACAGGCGGATTCGGTATCTGGATCCATCCCGATCGACGAAGTCCCCGGCGGTCTCACGCTCGCCCCGAACGGCGGCCGAGCTTATGTCACCAACCCGAACGGTAAGATCACGATAATCGACACCGCGAACAACGTACCGGTCGGAAAGCTCGGGTTCGGTGGTTACGCCATCGCGATCGCGCCCAACGGCACGCGGGCCTACGTGACCGGTCGCGGCAACACCGTCGAGGTCTTCGACCCGACGACGAACCTCATCTCTGCCCCCGCGATCGATGTAGGCGGAACCTCGAAAGGTCTTGCTATCACACGCGATGGCGCGCGCGCATACGTCGCCAACTCGTCCCGCAATTCCGTGACGGTCATCGATGTAGCGTCCAATTCGATCGTCACCGATATTGCGGACATCGACTCCCCCATTTCGGTGTCGACGTCGCCGAACACCCCCCGCGCCTACGTCTCGACCGCCAAGAGTGTGGTGGTGATCGATACCAACACCAACACTGTCGTCACGTCGATCGAAGCGGGCGCGCGGCTGACCGGAATTACCACCGGCCCGAACGGAACTCGGGTCTATGCGGCCGATACCGATGGCAATTCCGTCCAACTCATCGACATGGCGGCGAACACCCTCGTCGGGTCGATACCCGTCGGCACAGCGCCTGCGGCTATCGCATTCAGCCCGGACGGCACTCGCGCCTATGTCACCAACTCGGGCAGCGACACGGTTTCGGTGATCAACACGACGAACAACACCGTCATCGAGACGCTCGGAGTCGGCGCGGGACCGTCCGCAATCGCAATGATTCCGAACGGTAGCCGCGCCTACGTCGCCAACATCGATGGTCGATCCGTATCGGTGATCACTCGGACCAAGGGAATCTGCCTCTCGGTCTGCTTGCCTTCACTCTTCTGACCTATGGCGTCAGTTCACGCCACCGGGACCAGTCGTGCTCGTACGGTCATCGTGATCGTCCGGCCGATCAGCAGCCGAGGCGCTTTGATACCCAGGTCGCGACGGTCGAATACCGCTGTGCCACAAAGGCTCACCTCTTCTCCGGTACCATCGAGAGTCACGTCGAAGTACACCATTGCGCTGTTTCCCCGCACCGTCAGATGTCCAGCAACTCGCCAGCCGGTCGCTGTCGCTACGGCGTCCGACGCGACGAACGCCGCGACCGGATGGTTGTCCAGATCGAGGAACCGTGGCTTACGGAGGTCGAGATCGCGCCGCATGTTCCCGGTGTCGATCAAGCTCAGTTCTGCCACACCCTTCGCCAGTTCCAGCCCACCGTCCTGGCCGAAGGAAACGCTGCCTTCCCGAATCGGGACGGTGCCGGTCACCGTATGACCCAGTTTGACGACTGTGAACGTCGCGGTGCTGTGCTCGACGTCGACCGCCCATCGGCGTGCGCTCACCGGCGCAGCTACTGGCTTGTTCATCGCGTTGCCTCCATGGTCGTTGCGTCGACATGTTCGACGACTGGATAGATCTCGATACGGTCGGCGCCCGGCAGCAACGCAGGGTCCTCACCAGGTAGCAGTTCGGTCGCCATGATGGCGCGTTGTCCGTCGAGCAAGGACTGCTCGGATTCGGCAATGGTGATCACGACCTGCGAGCCGTCGGCCTGTCGAAGCACGTAGTTGGCCAGAAGTCCTGGTACCCGGATGACTGCGGGCTTGATGCGGTTCTGACCTGCAAAATCCGCCGCCGCGATTTGTTCGGCAGTCCGCGGACCGTCGAAATAGGTTAGCTGTGCGTACATTTGGTGCTCCCTCGAATGATGTGTCGGATCGACTTCCATCAGTCTGTGAGCGAAAGGCACGCGGCAAATCAGTAGCAGTACGTAGCTCGACCACTTAATCGCCACGTACGGTCCTCGACGCGTTGGATACTTCTCAGATGGACGCCCCATTTGTCGGTCGCAGTCGTGAGGTCGCGCAACTGCGCGCCGCGGTTGTTTCTGCCGCCAATGGCGCCGGCCGCATGATTCTGCTCAGTGGTCCCGCGGGAATCGGTAAGTCGCGTTTGACGAAAGCACTCGTCGAGATCGCTGCCGAGTATCGAGTGCCTGTCGCGCGTGGGTACGCGGTCGACGATGCCGGCATGCCTGCGCTCTGGCCGTGGAACCGGCTCGCTCGCGACGTCGGAACAATTGGCCCATTGCTGTCCTCCGATCCGTCGAGCGGCGACGCTCCGGCATCGGAGTCGACTCGGTTTCGGACGTTCACCGCGATCGCTGATGCCCTGCACGATGCCGCAGCTTCCACTGGGCTCGTCGTCGTCCTCGAGGATCTTCATTGGGCGGATCGCACGTCGCTACTGTTGTTGCGCCACATCGCGACCGACGTGCATACCACTCGCCTACTGATCGTCGCGACGTCTCGCGATCCTGCAGAGGGCCCGTTCGCGGACGTTCTCCCCGAATTGCTTCGAGCGCAGGACGCGCAATCCATCCGGCTCAGCGGTCTCACCGCCGCAGACATCGCGCACTGGCTGCGCCAGGTGCAACCACGCACGACCGGTGCCGTCGCCACTCGACTTCGCGACTACACCGACGGGAACCCACTGTTCGTACGGCTGCTCGTCGACTCGATGTCGGCCGACGACATCGTCGTCGATCCTGCGGCAAACCCCGAGGTACGACGCCTGGCGGTCGCGCAGCTTGCTCGCCTCGACAGGCAGACCCGCGACGTCCTCGATGCAGCCAGCGTGACAGGCGAACGGATCGACCCACTCCTGCTCTCGTCGATTCTCTCGCGGTCCGAGGACGAGGTCGCGCGCGACCTGGACACAGCTGCGGGGGCAGGCGTCGTCGAATCGGGCGACGGTCAATTCACGTTCACGCACGCACTGATTCGCGACGCGGTGTACGCCGAACTGGCCCCGTCGACGCGAATGCTGCTGCACCGCAGGACAGCGCAGGCGCTGTCGCAAGGTCCGGCAGCAGACTCGAACGCTGGACC
This sequence comes from Antrihabitans spumae, assembly GCF_043944905.1. Classification (NCBI taxonomy): domain Bacteria; kingdom Bacillati; phylum Actinomycetota; class Actinomycetes; order Mycobacteriales; family Nocardiaceae; genus Antrihabitans; species Antrihabitans spumae. Next base: position 138,688 of record NZ_JBIMSN010000042.1, on the reverse strand, counting down.
CGTTGCCGCGCACTGGCAGCGGGCGTCCGGCGAGGACTCCGCCGCGCAGTGTCTGCACTGGGCTCGCCGTGCCGCGGAGTCGGCGATGTCCACTGTTGCCTACGCCGAAGCAATTCGATTCCTCGACTTGGCCATCGAGGCAGCGGGAGCCGGCGCGCCGCCGGCACTGCTCGCCGAACTGAATCTGCAACTTGCCATCGCCGAGTTCGCCGGCGGACGCATCGGGGAGAGCATCGAACAATGCGTCCGCGCAGCGGACTATGCGGAACAGGCCGACCGACCCGATCTGATCGGCGCAGCGGCACTCGTCGTACACGGAGTTTCCTCGAAACCGATCCTGGAGACGGTCGAACGACTGTGCGTTGCAGCGTTGCGAACACTTCCCGCCGACGCGACGACGCTGCGTTCGCGACTCTTCGCACAACGGTCGCTGGCCGCTTCGGAGGACGAAAACCCCAGTGCGGCAATGGAGCTCTCGGCAACCGCACTCGAGCTCGCGGAACAGAGCGGTGATCCGGACGCCGTCCTCGACGGTCTGCATGCGCGTCACGTTGCACTGTCCGCACCGCAGTTCGTCGAGCAAAGACGCGAACTGTGTGCCCGTGCAATAGAAATCGACTGGACAGCCCGCCAGCCCCTTGCCGCGCTGTGGGGTCACGTATGGAACATCGATGCCGGCCTCCAACTCGGTGATCTCGGATTGGTCGACCGCTCACTCGCGATGATCGAGCAGGTCGCGACGACCCGAAAGCTTCCCCTCGCCTGGTGGCACCTACACAGGTGCCGAGCAACGCGAGCCGCACTCGTCGGAGATTATGTTGCGGCACAAAATCATACGGAATCCGCGCGCAAGTCCGCGGAGGCGATGGGCGATAGCTCGCTGGTCGGGCTGTACCACGCGTTCCAGACGCAAATCGTCATCATTCGCGGTGTCGTGCCCGATTTCGACTCACAGATGGCGATGCTGCAGGCTGCGCCACAGATCGGGCTCGTCCGCATATTCGTTCCGATAAACCTCGCACTCGCAGGCGACATCGACGGCGCGCGTGCCGCTTTCGAAGAGTTTCGGACGGTACCGGACACCCTCGAGGTCGGTCCACGTTGGGCGGCGATGCTCTTCCACGTCGCCATCGCGGCGGACCTGCTCGCCGACGCCGAGGTTGCGGAGAAGGTGTTCGCCAAGGTCCGCGACCTGCACTGCTACTACTCGTGCGATGGCGGCGGGGCCCTGTTCTGTTCGGGATCGATGGCCCGAGTTATCGGCGACATGGCTCGCACGTGTGGCCGACTCGACGACGCGGTGGACGAGTACCGCCGTGCAATCGACATGGACGCCCGCATCGGCGCGCGGCCCTACCTTGCGTTGAGCAGACTCGGCCTTGCGCGGACCCTCCTGCAACGAGGTCGGGCCGAAGACTACGACGAAACACGCGGGCTTCTCGACCTTGCAGCACGGGAATTCAGGCGACTGGACCTGCCGGGACCGTTGCAGCGCACCGACGCTCTCAAGGCTCAGCTCGCCCATTCCGCAAAAGCCGCCAATCCTTTGTCCGACAGAGAATCTGAGGTTGCGCAGCTGATCGCCGCAGCGATGTCCAACCGGGAGATCGCCAAGAAGTTGGTGCTGTCGGAGCGCACTGTCGAAACACACGTTCGCAGCATCCTGGCCAAACTGGGATATTCGAACCGCACCGAAATCGCAGCCTGGGCACTTCGCGGACAGACGTCCAAACCAACCGGAGTGGTGTAGCTGGCAACACCACCGGTCAGCGGGTCGGCACTATCGAAAGCGGCCACTTCGCCCGCAAGGATCGAGATATGACAGAAACGGTCTATGCACAATTCTCGACCTACGCGGAGGCGAATGCGGCCGTAGGCAAGACTGGACGGGTGCCCAAGACGTTGTTGCGAGCGCCTATCGACGCGCAGACCTGGCGCGATGCTGCGTACGTGCTACTCGGTACGTTCCTCGGCCCAGTCGGAATCGCCTATCTCTACGCCGGTTTCGGTGCCGGTCTGTTGCTGACGGTCGTTCTGGTCGGCATTCCACTGCTTGCAGCTGTCGTCGTTGGTAGTCGGATCTTCGGTCACATCTATCGCGGGCTCGCGATGGGATTGCTGCGGACCGACGTCGAAGCGCCCCTGGAGTTCCGGTCACGGCCGGGTCTGCTTGGGTTCGTTCGGTCCGGACTCACCGATCGTGACGGGTGGCGGGCCGTCGTGTTCGTCCTCGTCAAGTCGGTGCTCGGCCCCGTCCTCGGCTATCTGGTGCTTACCTTTGCGGCGATGTCGGCGTTCGTCGCGATCTCGCCTATCCCGTGGTGGCTGTTTCATCCGGTCAACATCGACTCCGCTGGCGTCGAACGCCATTCGATCGTCCAATTCGGAGACGTCTATTTCGAGACGTGGCCGCAGATGCTCGCCTTCTCGGCCCTCGGTTTCGTGTGTGTGTTCATTGCACCGTGGCCCATCCGAGCCGTCGCATCTCTCGACCGGCAACTCGTGCAAGCACTTCTCGGTAAGACGAAGGGCGATGCACGCGTCGAACAACTCGAACATGCACGCACGACCGTCGTCGAAGATTCGGCGGCCACGTTGCGACGCGTCGAGCGTGATCTGCACGACGGCACCCAAGCGCGGCTCGTTAACATGGCAATGGCGTTGGGCCGAGCGGAAGAGAAGCTCGCAACCGGTGGGGACGCAACAGCTTTGGTATCGGACGCCCACGCAACGGCGAAGGAGGCGCTGCGTGAGCTTCGCGAGGTCGTGCGCGGCATCCATCCTCCCGCACTCGATCTCGGACTCGGCGCCGCACTCGAAACGCTCGCCTCGCGCAGTCCCGTTCCCGTCGACTGCACCGTCCACCTTGCGACGCGGCCCTCCCCCGGCATCGAGGCGATCGCCTACTTCTCGGTCGCCGAACTGCTGACCAACGTCGCCAAACATGCGAACGCAAGCAAGATCTGGCTCGACATCCGCGACGTGGGCACAGTGCTGACGATCACTGTGCGCGACAACGGCATCGGCGGCGCCGACCCGATCGGCGGCACCGGGCTGACGGGGCTGCGGTCGCGCGCGGAAACCGTCGACGGACACCTGGACGTGACGAGTCCGATCGGTGGGCCGACCGTCGTGACGATCGCTCTTCCGACAGGATGGACGTCGTGACTGCAACTACGGTGACGTACATGCGCATTGTTATCGCCGAGGACAGCGTCATCCTTCGCGACGGTCTCGCCCAACTCCTGATCGATCGCGGTCACGATGTCGTTGCCATGGTTGCAGATGCGGAGTCACTCGGCCCGGCGGTCGACGAGCACCGGCCGGACGTCGCCGTCGTGGATGTGCGAATGCCGCCCACTTTTACCGACGAAGGCCTGATTGCTGCGATCGCCCTACGTCGTCGCCATCCCGAGGTCGGCGTGCTCGTCTTCTCGCAGTGGATCGAAACACGCTATGCAGCAGAGCTTCTCGCAGGCAACGCGGCGGGTGTCGGCTACCTGCTCAAAGACAGGGTCGCCGATGTGAGCGAGTTCGTCGACGCCTTGACGCGGGTCGCGTCGGGTGGCACCGCACTGGACCCGGAGGTGGTGAGTCAATTGATGGGGTCGTCGCGGCAGCGCGACGAGTTGGACCGCCTCACACCTCGCGAGCGCGAAGTACTCACTCTGATGGCGCAGGGCCTGTCCAATTCCGCGATCGCATCCGCGTTGGTCGTCACCGATCGTGCCGTGGAAAAGCACATCGGCAACATCTTCACCAAACTCGACCTACCGCCGTCGGACACCCACCATCGCCGAGTGCTCGCCGTCGTCAAGCAGTTGGGTCGGGTCTGAGAAGTTACTGTGCAGCTATGAGAACCGTCGGTGTCGACCTTGCTGCCGAGCCGGCGAAAAGCGCTCTGGCGATACTGGATTGGACGCCTGGACGTGTGCGGGTCGTCGACCTGCGAATGGGTGCCAGCGATGCAGAGATCGTCGCGGCTGCGGAAGGCGCCGACCGAATAGGTATCGATGCTCCGTTCGGCTGGCCCGAAGCCTTCGTCGCGTTCGTTGCGGCTCATCACGAACACCGAGCTCCCGCAACGTCTCTCGCGTCCCGCGAGGATCGACGACCGTTGACCAAGCGGCGCACCGACATCGTTGTTCAGGAAACCACCGGCGTCGTCCCGCTCAGCGTCTCGGCTGATCGGATCGCGCACGTCGCGCTCCGCTGTGCGGGCCTTCTGACGGAACTGAGATCCGCCGGCGTCGATGTCGGTCGCGTCGACGGTGTCGCCGTCGAGGTCTACCCCGCCGCGGCGCTACGACGCTGGGGACTACGGAATCGTGGTTACAAAGGCGGCGCCTCGGCCGGTTTCGCCGGCCTGCTCGACGCTTTCGATGCCGCGACGCCATGACTCGAGCTCGGAGACTTTCGTGGGACATTCCGAGCGACAGACGACGCGTTCGACGCTGTTGTCGCAGCAATCATCGCTCGTGCAGCAGCGTGTGCTGCAACAACATTGCCGAGTGCTGCCGAGTGGGACGTCGCGTCGCGTGAGGGCTGGATTCATGTACCCACCGGATCGCTTGCCGATCTCGTCTGACTGCCGCGCAATATATCCAGGGTCGAACTACCCATGTCGTTGCTACGTTTACCTACATATCCTGGAGTCCAGCGCGAGGGAGGTGACGCAGCGTGAAGGTGAACCGACTGACCGCAGATCTGTCCGACTACCCCGATCTTGTCGTCGTCTACCTGGGGATGCGGGTCAACAAGCCGCGAGGAATCCTGCGACTGCTCGGGATCGGTCCGAAGCTCTACAAATCTCACAGGGACCAGCCCGACGGTCTGCTGCTGCACGAAGACATCATCTGGTCGTTGTTCCCGCCGCATTGGGGTGCTCGGCAATATTGGCGTGACCTCGACAGTCTCGAACTATGGACTCGTTCCGATCCACACAAGCAGTGGTGGCAGAAATTCTTGAAAGATTCGGGCGGGACGGGATTCTGGCACGAGGCCTACTTCATGAGCGGCGGTATCGACACGTTCTACGACGACATGTCCACGCCGACCGGCATCGGCAGGTTCGCGCCGACCAATAGCGCTCGCGGAGCGGCGTTTTCGACTCGTCGCCGCATCAAGGGTGTCCGGCCGAAGGTTCCGTCCGTCGTCGCCGAGAGCGACCTGTACGACGAACCGGTCTGATGACGCGTCTCGACCTCGTCCGCTGGCAGTTCGACCTGACCTGGTCGCTGTTCGAGATTCACCTCGAGGCTCTGACCGACGACGACTTTCTGTGGGAGCCCGCCGCGGTTTGCTGGACTGTTCGCATCGGAAGCGACGGACTGTGGCGACCCGACTGGGACGAAAACGAACTCGATCCCGTCCCCGTGCCGACAATCGGCTGGATCTCGTGGCACATCGGGTGGTGGTGGTCGGTCGCTCTCGACCACCTCCACCAGCGAACGGTGCGCGAGCGAACCGACATCTTGTGGCCAGGCAGCGGTGGGTCGGCGATGGTGTGGCTGCGAAGGTTGAAAGACGAGTACCGTGCGCTGCTCGATCGCTTGTCCGACGACGATCTCGATGCCGCCGCCACGTTTCCGTGGCCCGGTGAATCCGACAAAACCGTCGCTCACACGCTCGCATGGCTGAACGCGGAACTGATGAAGAATGTCGCCGAAGTCGGTCAGCTGCGGCTGATTCGCGCTGCGCGGGCTGGTCTGTAGCGGATCGAGTCAGAGGACGGGCCGCCGCTTCCCATGGTTTCCCACCGGCGGCCCGCCGAGCCCGAGAATACCAGCCATCGAACGTACGTTCTATGCCGTCGCAGTATCGGATTGCAGCAGATCATGCTGCGAAGACGGCGCGGACGATGGACTCGTCGCCGTCGATCTCGATTACACCGAAAGCACGGGCGTCACTGAGGGTCAGGGCCCCGGCGGCGAGTCCGAGAATATAGTCGGGTTCGCCGCGGACGGTTGCGTCGAGTTCACCGCCGTCGTGTGGAACAACTTCGAAGCCGGAATCCGTCGCGCGGAGCTGCAGAGGCGGGTCGCCGAAGTCGAGGCCTACCGTCGCCGATGGACGAACGTTGACCCGCGTGTCGAGCAAGGCGGGGACAGCGAGGCCGAGCCACTCGGGCCGGAAGGCGTCGCCCTCGGGGCCACGGACCATCAACGGGGTGGACCAGCGGATAAGGCTCTCGATCGGCTGGCGCAGTTCGGCACCCCACGGCGTGAGCGCGTACTCGACAACGTTGCCCTCGCTGCCTAGCTTCCGCTCGATCACACCCAGGGACTCGAGGTCGCGCAGTCGATCAGCGAGGAGGTTGGTTGCGACGCCGGGGAGGCCGTCGATCAGGTCGCGATAGCGGGCCGGGCCTATGAGCAGCTGGCGGACGATGAGCAAGTTCCACCGGTCGCCGACGACCTCGAGAGACCGGGCGAGTCCACAGTATTGGCCGTAGCTACGCATTATTTTCCTCCTTCGCTTGATCTTCTCAAGTGTGAATGAGATTCTCAAGCGTATCTTGTAGCCGAGTGCAATGGGGGCCACCATGACAGATACCACCAGGAATGTTCGACCCGACTGGGTCGACGGCGAACTGTTCCCGTTCGAGAGCAGATTCGTCGACATCGACGGGCACACAGTGCATTACGTCGACGAAGGGGCCGGGCCTACACTGCTGTTCCTGCACGGCAACCCGACGTGGTCGTTCCTCTGGCGTGAGGTGATCCTCGCGCTTCGATGTGACTTCCGGTGCATTGCACTCGACTACCCAGGATTCGGGCTGTCCACGGCCAAGGCCGGCTACCGCTATCTGCCCGAAGAACACGCAGATGTCGTCTCAGGGTTCGTCGATGCACTCGGCTTGACCGGGGTCACGCTGGTCGGCCAGGACTGGGGTGGCCCGATCGGCTTAGCGGCCACGCAGCGACGGCCTGGCGTCGTCGATCGACTGGTACTTGTGAACACCTGGGCCTGGCCGGTCAACGGAGATTTCCATTTCGAGTGGTTTTCGCGAATCGTAGGCGGACCCGCGATCCGCTTCCTGGCCAGGCGATTCGACTTCCTTGTCAAGGCGTTCATCCTCGTCGGCCACAATAGGCGGAAGCCGACCGCAGCCGAGATCGCGCTTTACCGCCAGGCGCAAGACACTCCCGAACGACGTCAGGCCTCCGCGATACTCCCCGGCCAGATCATCGCCAGTCGCGCCTTCTTCAGCGAGGTCGAGGCCGTCCTCACGGACCTCGCCCACCTGCCGACACTGATCGTGTGGGGTGACGCCGACTTCGGTCTGCGTGCCAAGGAACGCGAGCGCCTCGAAGCGACCTTTACCGACCACACGACCGTGATCGTCGAAGGCGCCGGCATCTACGTCGAGTCCGATGCTGCCGAGGAGTTCCTAGCAGCCGTTCGAGGCTGGACATCGACGCAGCGCTTCGACGCAAAAACTGCAGGTGAGCGGGACACCTAAGGCACGGTGAGATTTCCTGTCACATTCAAATCTCGCGAACGACTGTCACACTCCAGCCGGCCGCGGTGTCTAGTTTCTGAAAAGATCGATCCGACTACAGAAGGTGGGCACGTAGTGAAGACGGTTCTGGTTACTTCGTCCAAGTCGCCACATGCGAACACTCGCCGGATCGCGACTGCGCTCGGCGAGGTGCTCGATGCGCGAGTGGTGAGTCCCGAGGATGCAACACCAGACGTGTTGATGGAAGCTGATCGGGTCGGATTCGGGTCCGGGGTTTATTGGATGAGCTACGACAAGCGACTCGCGGAGTGCATCCGCAGCCTTCCCGACATGTCCGGCCGTGACGCGTTCACATTCGGGACGAGCGGTCTGCCGGAGACACCATTTCGGCGATACACCCGACGGCTGGCCAGCGTTCTCGAACACCAAGGTTTCCGGGTCGTCGGTTCCTTCAACTGCCGTGGCCTGGACACGTGGGGGCCATTCAAATTGCTCGGCGGGGTCAGCAAAGGCCACCCCGACGACAACGACATCGCTGCAGCGAGAACCTTCGCAGCGGCGCTCGGTTGAGCGTGGCACACTTCGACTTGCGCCGATGGATTGGGGATTACTGATGGCGAGCCGTATTGCGGATTTCGTTGCTGCGCGTGCCATGAGAGTGTCGACATTGCTGGGTCCGGACAAGATGCGGTCGTTGGCGAAGTTCAACAAGCACGTCACCAATCCCGTTCAACGACGGTGGGCCCACCGACTGCCCTACTACGCTCTGATCGAGCACACCGGACGGAAGTCCGGCAACCAATACCGAACGCCTGTAATGGCTTTCGTAGAGGACAGTTCGATGCACGTGGTCCTGAACTACGGCACACAGTCCGATTGGGTGAGAAACCTACAGAACGCCGGTTCGGCTTCGATGACCCACCGCGGCGCGCGCTACCGACTTTCTGCTCCACGGATCGTTCCACTCGACTCCCCCGAGTTGCCATCCGCGATTCGAGCCGTCGACGCACCGGAGCGAAGCGCGCTTCATATGACCATCGAACCGATTCAGCCGACAGAGCTGGGGTAGACACCGTGCGCATCCTGCGCACCGATCACCGCCTCCATCCGAGGCGTACCGTCGCGCCTGATGAATCCTTTACGTCCGGTTCCCATTCTCTCGTCGCTTCTCCTTGTGCTGGCACTTGCTGCCTGTTCCGATGACCACGGTGATCGCGGCGGGGAAGCATCGACGGCTATCGCGTCGCAGGGATCCGACGGCTGCACAGTCAGCCCGCCCGCAGCAGGTCGCACGGAAGTCACCATGACCAGCGGCGGCCGCGAACGCACCTACATCCGCTATGTGCCCCAAGAAATGTTGCCGGGCAAGGCAGTTCCGCTCGTGCTCGATCTGACCGCCTACTCACCCGCAAGCACCGAAGAGTCGTTCAGCGGGTTCACCAAGGCCGACGCCGCCGGGAGAGTGAAGGCCGATGACGTCGGCGCCGTCGTGATCACGCCCGAGCCGGTGAACGGTGCCGGACCGCTACTCACCTGGAACTACGTCGACAAACCGGGGTGGACGGACGACCAGCTGTTCGTCAGCGACCTGCTCGACGACGTTGAGGCCGCCGCCTGTATCGATACCGATCGGGTGTTGGTTATGGGCTTCGCCGTCGGCGGGGTGTTCGGCTCGATCCTGGCCTGCGACCAAACTGACCGGTTCGCCGCACTGGTTACAGTCTCGGGCCTCTACAACCCCACCTCCTGTTCACCGTCCAAACCGCTTCCGGTGCTCTCCTTCCACGGCACGTCCGACCGGTTCATCCCCTTCGACGGTGGAGTCGGCAGTGGCGCAGGCGAACTCGGACTCACCGAGGAGACGACGGCAGGCATGTTGTTCATGGGCCGTCGAGACGGTGCACTCCAATCGTCACAGGCGTGGGCAGACCACGACGGCTGCACCGTCGGGCCGATCGATGCACCGGTCACCGACGGAGTCACCCGAAAGGCGTGGTCCGGCTGCACGAACGGCACAGTCGTCGAGCTGTACGTCATCGACGGCGGCGAGCACACGTGGCCCGGCAGCAATGGGATGGACGCTCTCACAGGGCTTCTCGGTCCCGTCACCGATGCTGTAGTCGCAAACGACGTGATCTGGGATTTCTTCGAAGCGCATACTCGTTGACAGCGAGAATCGACGTGTTCACCAACTGGTTCACGGAAGGACCGAGGCATGGCAGGTCCGAAATGGCGGCGGATCAGAGACGGGCTCTTGCTGTCCACGCTGGCAGTGTTCGCGATTGTCTACGTCGGTTTCGGCGTCACGTATTCGAACCCGAACTGGATGTTCAGCCCGCCCAATGCCTTTCGCTTCGAAGGTCGCATTTATCAACCAAACTACTTCGAACCGACTGAGACGCTTCCGCCTCGGTCCGGACGCAGCTACGAGAAAATAGGATCACTGACCCCGTTCGGCCAGTCGATCTACGGACTCGAGGGGGCCGAACTGCACATGGGCCTCTTTGTGCATTGGCGCGGGAGGGACATGCAATACGGGATCCTCGGTGGCCCCTAGCGCAGCACACCCGGCAAAGCTGCTCCGAGACCGAACGTCGCCGTCCACCTTCAGGGCGTAACAATGCGTGCACTCGCTGTCAGTAGTGCCTCGACAATCTCGTCCGCGGGGGCGATGTCGCTCGCCCGGTGGGCGCGGAATTCCCAAACCACTTGTGCACCTCCGCGTGCGGCGACGAACGCACCTCCGAGTTGTGCATTGTCGCCCGTCCTTTGATACGGGTAGACCCCATTCCGAACCAGACCGATCAAGGGGGGCGATGTTTGTCGGACCGTGCGAAGCGCGCCACGCTCGGGTGAGTCCCATGGTGCGATACAGCGACTGGTCGGCGGTCGTCAGGATCGGGAACCTGGTTTCGGCGCGTTTGCGAAATGTGAACGCCTGGATGGGGGTTCCGAGTCCGATCAAGACGACATTGGCGCCGGCTGCCGTGATGGCGTCGTAACTCGTGTTGAGGTCGACGGCTTGTTTCAGCGCGAACGCGCTGCCGAACTGGCGCAGGAATACCAGCGCTACCGGACCGTTCTGCCAGAAGTCCCGTATCTCGTGGTGGTGGTGACGGTCATCGAGGAGTCGTTCGGTGGAGATCACATCGACTCGGCTCATCGCTTGGCCTCCTGCAATCCTGCATGTGCCTGTTGACCAATCGTGTGTTGCAACGTGCCGCCCTTGCCTTGTTGGAGGGTGAGACCGGGGTTGTGGGTGAAGGGAACCCGGCCGGTCTCCGGCGCATGACGGAGGGCGTTGTGCGCATAGCCCCACATCTCGTACCCGACGAACGGCACGATCAAGTGGTCGACGATCGGGTGGTTTACGACTTTGGCGACCTGCTTGATGACGACAGCGGACAGCTTGGTGCGCAACGGTATGTTCGCGAGTCCGCCGATTTCACGTACGTACGGACTCATCAGAGGGACTGACGCCCAGAACAGAATGCGCACAAAGGGATTGATCGCGCCGAGGGGCCACACCGGAGTCCATGGCGGCGACGTGAGGAAGTCGAGGATTTCTTGAGCCGGGCGGGTGAACGCCATGATGTTCGGCTCGGCGTTCGCCACCCAGGCGTCCACATCTTCAGGGGTAAGGGGTAGTTCTCCGGTGGGGATTCCCAACAGCTCGGCGACGATGTGCTGTTCGGCGTAGAACTGGCGCTCGTCTTCAGCGGTCGCGTTCGGATCGCCGTAAGCCTTGTATGCGCGCCACAGCAGCTGCCAGCCCGCGATGTAAGTGAACTTCAACGCTTCGACATGGTTGGCGCGGAACTGCTCACCGGAACCTGGGATCTCACCGTTGACGTGCGAATGCTTGCGAAACAGGTCACGACCGACCTTGTCTGCCGTCGCGCTGTCACCGAACACCGCACCGGCGAAGAAGAGCAGGCTCCGTCGAGTCCGGCCAAGCGTGTCGTAGTAGTAGACGGTGTGTTGTCCCACGCCGTAGGCACCGACTGGATCGAGCATGGCGAGGAACAGACCGGACATCGCGCCCATCCCCGCCACCAGTACGTTTTCGTACACCTTCCAGCTGATCGAGTCCGGACCGAAGTACCCGTCGTCGATTCGCGGTGCCTCTGCCATCGCGAGCGCCTTCTTGCCGTTCTTGCCGTGCAGACCGAGCAGGAAGTCGAACCTTCGATCAGCCGCTCGACGCTCCTCGGGAGTTTTGCTGAGCATTTCACTGACAAAGCTCATAAGACCTGCCCTCACTTCGTTGTACGGGAACTGAACCGGTCTGCCTGCCCGCTCTCGTCGAGCGCGATGACCATTTCATATTAGATCATAATTTGAGTTACAGCGTAATACGGCGGTTGCTCGCATGGCAAGGCCGTTCCACCCGGACGGGCGCGCTAGCGTTGACGCGCAAAGGAGGACAGATGCCGAAAGCGTTGACGCGCGACGAATTGCAAGCGCAGACCCGCGAGCTGATCGTCTCGGCGGCGGAGCGAGTGTTCCTGGCGCGCGGCTACCACGCGACGACGATCGCCCAGATCGCCGACGAGGCCGGCCGCACGCATGGGTCGATCTACGGCAACTTTGCCGGAAAAGAGGATCTATGCCTGCAGGTGCTGCGCAGACATTTTCAACACGTCCTCGAAGGTCTGTCGACCGCGGTTCTGACCGCCGCTGGGGAGACCGCCAAAATGTCTGCGACGCAACAACAGTGGGAAAAGCTCCTCGAAGAACCAGCCTGGATCCGGCTCGCGGCAGACTTCACGATAGCCACCCGCAGCGACCCAGCCCTCGAACAGTCCAACCGTGACACCATCGATGGGTTCACCGCAGGCATCCGAATTCTGATCCTTGCGCAGGCGAACACTCTTGGCGTGCAGACCGTCGACCAGGAGCTACTCGAACGGGCCGGCGCAGCACTGCTGGCTACCGGCGTCGGGCTAGCCGTCGGGTACGCCTTAGGTGCAGCATCACACGAACTCACCGTCGCGTCGTTCCTCGACAGCGTCGAGCTATGGTTCCGCCGTATGGACATCGACTCGCTCCCGGCCGCCGATCACCAAGACTGAGCGGCGGACACTTCCTGTCGAGGGGAACGTACTCGCTACGAATTCTTCTGTCCCAGTACGGGTTTGTCGATCTGTTCGCGGAGAATGTCGCCGTGACCCGCGTGCCTGGCGAGCTCTTGGATCATCGCGAGCAGTGTCCATCGCATGCTGACGGTGCCCTCGTCGGGAAAATCCTTGGCGTCGTCGAGGTCGAAGCGGGACGCGATGTCACGTGAAGTTTGGCTCGCGCGTTGGAACTCGGCAATGACGTCCTCCACCGACTCGTCGTCGTCGACTGCGAACGTGCCAACGTCGCGCCGCGAGTACCCGTCGCATTCGGCTTCGTCGAGTTCGGCCCAAAACCGTTGGAACCAAATACGTTCCGCCGCGGCGGCATGCTTGAGCAACGAAATCGGTGTGGTCAGCGACGAAACGAGTCGTCGGCGCGCATCGGCATCGGATAGTCCGCGAGCGGTTTCGATCAGCGCTTCGCGGTTGCGGTCCAGCACGTTCTCGATGAGGGCTCGCTCCGTGCCGTTGGTGATTCGGTTGGTAGACATAGGTTTTCACTCCATCTTGTGACGCATACGAGGTTTCGTCCGGCGTCGAAAACGACCGGGTAATTGAGGCACGCTCGTCGCACGAAGAGGGGCGAGGCGGCTAAAGGACGCAGCTTGGCCAGCTCGGCACTGCTGCCGGATCAGCGTATCGCAACGCGAGCCGAATCGGGAGACGGAGGTGTCACGTCCTAACCGATCGAGCCTCGCCTGCACACGGCTAGGCGCTACGCGGTGAATACATGATGACGGCAACGCCGATCAGACAAATCGAAGCGCCGAGGACGTCCCAGCGGTCGGGACGAAAACCGTCCAAAACCATTCCCCAGGCAAGCGATCCAGCGACGAAGATGCCGCCGTATGCAGCGAGGATTCGACCGAAGTTCGCGTCCGGTTGCAGGGTGGCGACAAATCCGTAGGCACCGAGGGCGACCACTCCAGCGCCGATCCAGACCCAGCCGCGATGTTCGCGTACCCCTTGCCAGATCAGCCACGCTCCGCCGATCTCGGCAAGTGCAGCGAGGACGAACAGCAGGATCGAACGCAGAACGGTCATGGCGGGGAGTCTATGGACGACTCCCGCCAGTCGTTTGAACGCCTTAACCTGCCGCAGGCAATTCCGCGCACACGGCGACTTCGCGAATGAACTCGCCGATTTCTTGCAACGATTGCCGCGCCTCGGGGACGAACGCCTCGGCTGCCTGGAACACGTGCACCTGCCCGGCCCACGTCTTCAGCTCGACCGGCACTCGAGCCGCCTGCAGCCGCTCCGTCATCAGCTCCGCGTCGTAAACCAAACCTTCGGCCGCCGAGGCGTGAATCAGGGTCGGCGGCATCTTCGTCAGATCCTCGGCGGTCGGTTCGACAAGCGGGCCAGGCACACCGTCGACGAGAACGCGCTCGTTCGCTTGCAGAATGATCTGCTCGAGAGCCGTGAAGCACTTGGCTGTGAAGACGGGGTCGGTGCGCGAATTGGGATGACCCAACTTTCCAGCGGGATCGAGCTCGGTCAGCGGTGACATCGCGACGATGCCCGCCGGCGGCGTCAGCCCCTCGCTGATCAAGGTGAGCGCAACCATAAACGAGAGGTAGCCACCGGCTGAATCGCCTGCGACGACGATCTGGTCCGGCCGATATCCACGCGCAAGCAGCCACCGGTAGCCGTCGACGCAGTCCTGCACAGCGTCGGACATCGGCGAGTGCGGCGCCATCCGATAGTCGACGCTCAACACCGGCGCGTCGGTCAACCGCGAGAGCGTCGACACGATTCGCACGTGGGTGTTCAGGCCGCACGCGATGAACGCGCCGCCGTGCAGGTACAGAATCGCCCGGCCCGATCCGTTAGCTGGCGCAACACCTTTCGCCCGCACGAGTTCGCTGCCACAGTTGGCCAGACGAACCGGTTGGCGCACCGTTCCCTTCGGCGGAATCATGACGAACCGCGCCAACCAATCGACGATTCCGGTCGGCAGTGGCCAATGGAACGCATACGTCAGCAGATGCAGAGCAGGCCGCACGGTGTAGCGCAAAGCCGTGGTCTAGCAACGCCCTTGCCAGCTGATCGACTCTTCCCGGAACACCAAACGCCCAGGGAGGGAGCGGACCTGATCGGAGTGCGCGTTGCGAGCTGCGGTCATCGTGTTTCTGCCTTTCCGGTGGCGCCGGTGCCACGCAGCGACAATACCCGACTGACGTATCACTCGTCGAACATTGCGCGGTTTGCGCCACCACGAACGGGCTACCAGCGCTCACTTCTCGGTCAAATCGCGACACTGTTAGCCCGTTCGTCGGCTACCCACCAGGTGTGGCAAAAACGAACAGCGCCATAAACGCGATGTTGATGAAGAACGCGGCTTCGACCAACCCGACGGTGATGAGAAACGGCGTGAACAGGCGAGACTGCGCCTCGGGTTGCCGCGTCACCCCCTCGATGAACTTCGCTCCAGCCATACCGTCACCGACGCCGACTGCAATCGCTCCGCCGGCCAGCGCGATCGAACCAGCGATCAAGGCGTCCCCCATCAGCGCTTCGCTTGCCATCCCATTCCTCTCGTTATGCGCGCGAGCGACGATTCGCTATGCGCGGATGAGCTTTTCGACCGTGGTTACAACCATCGCGGCGCCGTCCTCCTCGGCGATCCGCCCGGCCAGGTCCTGTGCGGCAGCGCGATGGCTCGGCTCGGTCAAGGCCGTATCGATCGCCTTGGCCAAGCGGTCTGCCGTGAGCTTCGGCCGCGGCACCGTCGCCGCGCTCACACCGAGCGCATCGAGTCGCCGCGCCCAGAACGGTTGATCGCCACCGGGCGACGGTATTGCGACAGTCGGCAAACCGGCGCGAAGCCCGGCGGCAGTTGTTCCCGCGCCGCACGAATGCGCAACGGCGGCAACCTTTTCGAACAACCAATCGTGTGGGACGGACCCCACCGTCATGACACCGTCGCCGACGACTTCGAGTCCCGCCCCTCCGGCCTGAACCACCCCGCGCACGCCGACCTGCACCAGCGCATCGTGGATCGTTTCCGATATACGAGCCGCATCGTCTTTGCCGAGAATCAGGCTGCCCAATCCGAGAAATACCGGCGCAGAACCGGATTCGAGGAACGACACCAACTCGACAGGGGGTTCCCAACCTGTCGGGCGTTGCGGCCACCAGTATCCGGTGACTTCGAGGCCCGGCCTCCAATCCTCAGGGCGAGGCACAACACTCGGTGAAAAGCCATGCAGAATAGGCCATTCCGCGGCCGTCCGCTCGCGCCGCATTTTCCTTGCCGAGTTCGCCGGTAGACCGAGCTGGTCCCGGAAACTCGCAACGGTGTTGCCGTAGAGGCGATCCATCATTCCCGACGCGCGTCGCCCGGCGAAACGGTTCAGAACCGACCCGGCAGACCAGGCACCCACCAGCGACGGCGGGAAGGCGGACGTGGTCGACAACGGCTGCAGCCGCACACCGATACTCGGAATACCCCTCGCCTCGGCGAGCGGATGTCCGGCAAGTTCGGCGAACGGCGTCAGCAACAGGACATCTGCCGGTACCTCGTCGAGTGCGGCAAGCAGATTTTCGCCGAGCTTGCGCATGCCGCTCGGCTTCACGAGCTTCATTGCCTCCTTGAGCGGATCCTTCATGTCCGGGTCGACCTCGAGTTCGACGTCGACTACCAGAGCCTGTAGTCCGCAAAGCTCGATCTCCTCGACCAGGTCCGGCGTTGTCGTCATAACGACGTCATGACCGGCGTCGACGAACCTACGACCGAAATCGGTCAGCGGAACCAGGTCACCTCGCGAGCCGTAGGCCGCGATCACAATTCTTGCCATTACTCCCCCGTTTCGTTGTGTGCTCGAGTTGCCAGATCGAACGCGACGACGAGATCTTCGCCGTACGCGTGGATATCGAAGGTCGGATCACTTGCCGACTTCAGCAATGCGTTACCGATTGCGCCACTCACCGCAACACCCATGGAATCCGGTGACAGCGAACGGAATTCGCCGTTCTCGACACCCGATGTGAGAATCGTTGTGAGCTCCAGCTTGGCCAATTCGGCCAGTGTGGCAGGAGGTAGATCGACGCCCAACTCGGCGAGGCGTCCGCCCGAGCGGCTTCGATAGTTCGACGCGATCTCCATCAGCGCGAGCTGGTGCGAACGGTGCGTTGCGATGTAGGACGTGTGTGCGCGAATGTGCGCCGCGAGCTTGCCTGCGGCAGTCGTTTCCTGTTCGACGAACGGCAACATGATGTCGATGAGCGACCTGTACAACTCTGCGACGATCGCCGCCACGAGGTCGTCTTTGTTCCCGAAGTGGTAGAGCACGACGCTCATCGCCACGCCGACGCGCTCGGCGATCTTGCGCACGGACGCCTGGTGGTAGCCGAGTTCGGCAATCGCCTCGATCGCGTACTCGACGATCTGGGCACGGCGCGCCGTCTCCGTGAAGGTCGAGGTGCCGTCTTTAGATCGCATGATCGAATCATAGATCAGGTGATCTAATCGCGCAATTTCCATGACACGGCAAGCAGGTTTGTCGTCCCGCCGCGCGGGTATTTCGTGCGAGGACTGCACGTCCCGAACAACTCCGCACGTACCAGGCAAAGGGGATTTCATGCGAAAAGCGGCCTTGATTGCGGGCATCGCTATCGTGCTCGCGGGTTGCGGCAACGACACCGGCTCGTCCGAGTCGAGCGATGCAGCGTCGAACAACGCAACCGCTTCGAGCGCGACCACGGCCGCAAGCAACACGACTGTCGAACCTGGTCGCGAGAAGAACGACGGCGCCGACCAAGTCCCCGAATGCGGCACCACTACGCGCAAACCGAACACCGAAAAGCCGCCGGCACAGCATATTCCGATGGAATTGTGCGATGCGGCAGTGCTCGAAGACGGCAAAGGCGGCGAGCTCGAGTTCACCGTCGAAGCGATCAAGACGGACCTACCCTGCACAGCGAAGGACGCAGAGTCCGCACCCAAGAACGGTCACATCGTCACCGCGTTCGTGTCGGCGAAAACGAGCCCGCAGTTCGACGCAACGATTCTGCCGACCGGCTTGAACGGTCCACCGTCGGGCGCGGGCTGGTCGATTCTCAATGCTGAAGGCGCAACGGAGCCCGACATATCCTCCAATGCCAGCGAACGATGCTTTCCCATCGACTGGCCTTCGCTGACGCCCGACAAGACGTACCGCTTCCGGGTCACATTCGACGTGCCGGGCGACAGCGGTGCACTGGTGTTCGTTCCCACCACTCTGCCCAGCGCACAGTTGCAATCGCCGAGTTGGCAGTGGAATTTCTAGTCGCGTCGATAACTGGACTCTGACCACGCGAAATCTGGTCTGCCGGCACCACTCGGCTAGCGTGGTGCTCCGTGACGGAAAGCAAGGGGGCGGTGCGGCGTTCGGCCGATGCTGAGCCCGCTACGACCGCAGCCAGCAATCGACCGACGAACAAGGCGCGGTTGGTCGCAATTCTCAGCGCGTCGATTGCGGTCCTCGCTGCTCTCACTTTGCCGTTCCTTCCGGTCGAGCAGGCGCAGTCGAACGTCTCGTGGCCGCAGGCCGGCAACGTCTCCTCTGTTACGGCGCCGTTGGTGTCTTACGCGCCGCAGCAACTGAGTGCGGCCATTCCGTGCGCCGCGATCGACCGCCTTGCAGACTCCGGCGGCGTCGTCGTATCGACGATTCCACGGCAGTCCCCCGAATCCGAACGCTACGGCTTCGTCGTCAAAGTCGTTGCTGCCGAGGCAGACCGGGCCGGCCGGGTCGACGTCGTCTCGCGCAACACCTTGCTGTGGTCAGCGCCGGTCGAGACACTGCGAAACCAGCCGTGCGCACTCGCCGTATCGATCGACCCGACCCGCGCGACGGTGACGACGACAGGTGCCGAGACCAGCTCCGATACGACGAACAACGGTGATCTGCGTCCGCAGACGGTCGGCTTGTTCAGCGAGTTGACCGGCGCCGCACCTGACGGCCTGAGCGCCGATGTCCTGGTCGACTCGCGGTTCTCCTCGTCGCCGACGCTCCTCAAATACTTGCTGCTGATCCTGTGTGGACTCGCGACGATGGCGTCGTTGGTCGCGCTGCACCGCCTCGACGGAACCGACCGACGCGCGACGCGACGTTTGCTCCCTGCGCGCTGGTGGTCTGTACGACCGGTCGACGCCGTCGTGTTCGGCACCCTCGTGGTGTGGCACTTCATCGGTGCGAACACCTCCGACGACGGCTATCAGCTCGGCATGGCACGGGCGGCTCACGACTCCGGCTACATCGCCAACTACTTCCGCTGGTTCGGCGTTCCCGAAGCACCCTTCGGCACACCGTATTACGACATTCTGTCGTGGATGGCGAAGCTGTCGACGCTGAGCCCATGGATGCGTTTACCTGCTCTGCTTGCCGGCATCCTCGCGTGGTGGATCATCAGTCGCGAGG
Source organism: Antrihabitans spumae (assembly GCF_043944905.1). Lineage (NCBI taxonomy): Bacteria > Bacillati > Actinomycetota > Actinomycetes > Mycobacteriales > Nocardiaceae > Antrihabitans > Antrihabitans spumae. Next base: position 119,696 of record NZ_JBIMSN010000042.1, on the reverse strand, counting down.
TGATTCCCCGCCTCGGCATTGCGGTTCGGAGCAGCCCGATCGCGATATGGACGAGCGCACTGGTCTTCCTGTCGTTCTGGCTCCCCTACAACAACGGACTGCGCCCCGAGCCGATCGTCGCGCTCGGTGTTCTCCTGACGTGGTGTTCGGTCGAGCGAGCGATCGCAACGCGTCGCCTCCTACCCGCCGCGGTCGCCATTCTGATCGCAGGCTTCACGCTGACCGTCGGACCGTCCGGCCTGATCTGCATCGCAGCGCTGATCGCCGGGGCACGCCAGGTTGCCTCCATCGTCACCGAACGCTCAACCAGCGTGGGCAAGCTCGCCCTCCTGCTGCCTCTCCTAGCGTCCGGGCTGGTCATTCTTGTCGCCGTTTTTGCAGATCAGACACTTGCGTCGACGCGAGCGATGACCGAGGTGCACTCCAAGATCGGCCCGGGCGAGCCGTGGTTCTTCGAGTACCTGCGCTACCAGTACCTGCTGCAGATCAACTCCGACGGCTGGCTGACAAGACGTTTCGGCGTCTTCGTCATGGTGCTCGGCTTGCTGGTATGCGCGGCGACGATGCTGCGCCGAGGCGGCCGGATTCCTGGAACGGCTGCTGGACCGTCGCTACGGGTCGTCGGTGTCACGCTCGGCGGCATGGCGTTGATCATGTTCAACCCCACCAAGTGGACCCACCATTTCGGCGTCTTCGCCGGTCTCGCCGCAGTGGTAGCGGCCCTGACCGCGGTCGCGGTGAGCACACACGTGCTGCGCTCGCTCCGTAATCGTGCACTGTTCGCGGCTGCGGTGTTCTTTGCGCTCGCGCTGTCGTTCGTCGGCGCGAACGGCTACTGGTACGTCTCCAGTTGGGGCATCCCGTGGTGGGACAAACCGCCGACTATCGCGGGCACCGGCTTGTCGACCCTCGCGGCCGGACTTGCGTTTCTGGCCCTGGTTGCCGCTGCGTGGTTCCACATCCGACCGCCACAACCTGGCCGCGACGATGTCATCGCCACCCGGATTGCGCGGATTCCTGTGCTGACCATTGCCGCTGCGTTCATGGTGTTGTTCGAAGTGTTGTCCTTCGTCAAGGCTGCTGCGGCACAGTTCCCGGCGTACTCGATAGCGAAATCGAACGTCGAAGAAGCCTTTGCGGGCGGGTGCGGGCTGGCCGACGACGTTCTCGTCGAAAACGATCCGAACCAGTCGATGCTCGCACCCCTCGACGGGGATGCGGGCAACGCACTGGCGGGTCCGTCGACGACGGGTTTCACCCCCAACGGCGTCGCAGCCGACCTCACCTCCGATGAAACCGAGTCGACAACCGGGCAAGCGAACACCGTCTCGACCGACACCGAAGACGAGACGCCACAGGAGAGTTCGGCCGGAACTGGTGGCGGAGCCGGACAACGCGGCGTCAACGGTAGCAACGTCGCGCTGCCGTTCGGACTCGATCCAGCCACGACACCCGTGCTCGGCAGTTACCGCGAGGGCGAGCAGACCCCGGCAGCGCTGACCAGCTCGTGGTATCGGCTGCCCGCCGCCAACGAGAGCAACACACGCGGCGACATCATTGCCATCGCCGTCGCAGGCCGGATCCGCTCGGTCAACGCCGACGGCGTCGTGACCAATGGGCAGAATGTCGAGATCGAATACGGCACAACACAACCCGACCGGACCGTGACGCCGCTCGGCCGGATCACGCCGATCGACATCGGTCCGTCGCCGACGTGGCGCAACCTGCGAGTTCCGCTGGATCAGTTGCCTTTCGAAGCCGACACCGTTCGCATCGTTGCAACAGACGCCGACCTCAACCGAGACCAATGGGTCGCCGTCACTCCCCCGCGGGTCCCGCAAACGCGGACATTGACGGACCTGGTCGGCACAGAGGCGCCCGTGTTGCTCGACTGGGCAGTTGGGCTGAACTTCCCGTGCCAGAACCTGGTGTCGACCGACGCGGGTGTCGCGCAGGAACCTGAGTATCGGATCCTGCCCGACCGAAACGGCGCGACGATCACCAACCTCTGGCAGGGCCGCGACGGCGGTGGACCGCTCGGCTGGATCGATCTGCTCCTCGGAGCACGGACCATTCCGTCGTACCTCGACAACGATTGGGACCGGGATTGGGGGTCCATCGAGCAGTACTTCCCCCTCGATCCCGACACCGCCCAAGCGCGCGTGACCGTCGATGACGTGCAGCGATCGGGAACCTGGAGTCCTGGGCCGATTCTGACTCAGTACTAGTCACCCGACCAGGTCACCTGTCGTTTCGCTGCTCCCGACTGCGGGATAGTGCAGTATCTGGGGTGTGGAGGGCTTCTTGCGCGAATGGTGGTCGTCGAAGGGCGACTACCGCTGGGTCGTCGACTACTTCGAGCCGCGCGCGATGGAAAGCAAGATTCGGTGGCTGCTCGCCGTGTGCACCGCTTTACTCGGTGTGGTCTCCGCAATCATGATCTTCTCGCCGTCGGGACCGCGAGACGGCTTGCCCACCGCGATGGTCGCAGCCGCGACAGTATTCACGCTTGTCGCAGCCCTGCATTGGATCTTCCTCGGCTGGCCGTCGTGGCAGTTGTCGGCCGCGTTCGTCGTCTGCGGCGACCTCGGAATAGCGACTGTGTGTTGGCAGTACTCCAACCATCTCGTCGGCATGTACGGCTTGAATTCGTTCGTCGTCCTGTCGCTGTACCTCGTCTTCTTCCACGGTCCGAGGGCGCTCGCGTTGCACTCGGCCTGGGCTCTGTTGTCTCTGACCGTCTTTGTGATCGCGGTCGGGTGGGGACCCGACGGCGACCCAGCGATGGCAATCGCACAAGGTCTCGCGTCGGTCGTGATCGTCGTTGCCATCCCCCCGATTCTGCAGATCGGTTTCTGGATGATGCGGTCGGACGCCGACAGCTCCATGGTCGATCCCCTCACCGGCCTGTTGAACCGCCGAGGGCTGTACATGCATGCGGGCGAACTGATCTCGCTAGAGGGCGCGGCTGACGCGGACGTCATCGTGATGGTGCTCGATCTGGATCGCTTCAAGCACATCAACGACACTCACGGGCACGCGATCGGTGACGAGGTACTCGTGCGGTCGGCGCGTCGAATCAAGTCGGTCGTGCGCGGCGGTGCTGTTCTCGCCAGATTCGGCGGCGAGGAATTTGTGCTCGTCGACGTGATTCCGCGTTTGCACGCAGATGCTGTCGCGGAGCGGATCCGGGCGGCCATTGCGGCGCCGACGGACATTGCACCGGTCACGGCGAGCATCGGAGTCTCCTGCGTGTCGGGTAGCGGCTTCCTCGCTGCGCGAATGCATCTCGCGGATCTGTTGGACACCATGGTTGTCGTCGCCGATCAGGCTATGTATCAGGCGAAGCGGGACGGTCGTCACTGCGTCGTCGTCGACTTGGAGGGCGTCGACGTGGCTTCGTCCAGCGGTTCGAAGACGCGGCTCCCCACTTTGGCATCACACTCTCCCGGCACCGGCAAGGCGCGAACTCGTCGAGACAGGCGTCGTAGTTTCGATCGGCGAAGCGGTGCAGACAGGCGGCTCCGCCGCTCGTGAGTCCTTTTGGAGGGCGGGCCCGCCGGAAAGACTCACGATGCGAGTAACGCGCCGGCCGCACCCAGACCGACGAGAGCCACGATATCGGCGCGGAGAACACGGCGGAGCTGCTGATTCACGCCCTTCGTGCTGCCTGCAATCGCGACGTAACTCGCCATGCTCACCGCCGCTGCGACGATTGCCGGCACACGCATAGATGTGACGAAAGCGCTGACGATCAGTCCGATTCCCACAATCGCGAGCAACACCGCGCGATGACGTAAGAGAACGGTCAGCACGGGATCGTCCACATCGACGCCGTACGCGACGCGCGTTCGAGCGACCGAGAACGCGACCACTCCCGGCGCCGCATTGACCACACCCACCACGACCAAGAAAGTGACTGCAACGATTTCGATCGACATCGATGTGCCTTCCTGTTTTGTGCGAACCCGTGCAAGCATGGCGAACATGGGCACCGCCGCGCTTCCAGAAACCTGCTGTCGAACGGCGACGTTGTGGCTTGGCACCGGCTACGCCGCATTCCTCGGCGCATCGCTTCGACTCGACGCACACTCCGGGTCGGTGCAGTGCTTGGCCGTCGGTCTCGACGCTCCGTTCACGCTACGGACCGCCGAACTCGGCGAGCGGACCGTCCGCAGCGCACTGATCCCACCCCGCCGAGTCCATCGGGTGCTTGCACACGGCGACCGGATGTTGTTCTGCTACTTCGATCCTGGCTCACCGAGAGCGCGCGGGACGCTCGCGAGGATGGCCAGCATCGAGCACGGGATCGGCTTCGCGCACGACGCGGAATCGGACTTGATCGCCATGGCGGACCCGGACCCGGACCCGCTGCAGATCCTCGACTGCGCGGGCGGGCGTGTGTCAGCGCCGATCGATGCCCGGATCGTCGAGGCTATCGCGACGCTGCGCGCGAATCCCAGCAGCACCGTCGACGCAACCGAACTTGCGGCGGCAGTGCATCTTTCGACGTCACGCTTCCTGCATCTGTTCTCCGCGCACGCCGGAACCAGCTTTCGCCGCTACCGACTGTGGGTCCGGATGGTGCATGTCGGCGCAGCGGTTTCGAAGGGACGCGATCTCACGACTGCGTCAGCGGACGCGGGGTTCGCGAGTCCGTCGCACTTCAGCGACGCGTTCCACACGATGTGTGGCTTGACCGCCACCGACCTGCTGGCGTCCGGCGCACGGATCGTGTTGCTGGACAGCTGACGTCAGTCCGCTGTGGACCGTCTTCGAATCTCTTCCTCGAATGCGCTGATCACGCGATCGATCTCGCGGTAGTCCGCGGAGTCGGCGCCTTCGTCGAACCCCGCGTCACGGGCTTTTCGAAGGTTGGCCAACCCTGGTTCCAATTCGGCTGTGTCGAGTACTCGCGGATCCTGCATGACGTCGATTGTCCTCGTTTTCGAGCGCCGATGGGGCCTAACGGGAGTTCGGAGCGAGCATGCACCGCGGCGGCAGTGGACCAGGACCGTCCGCGCGCACGAGCACGCTACGCACAGACTTCGGGTCGACACCGGGAAAGTCGATTCGTACGTTGAACTGACCTGGTGCGACGTCGACCGTCGAGGTCCGGTCGCCGTCGGAAGCTGTCACTGTGACCGTGATCCGCGCCGGGCCGTACTCGAACAACGTTGCGGTGACACCACGTCCGTCGGTGAACGGACTCCAGCTGTTCGCCGGCGGGCACGCCATCGCGCGACCGCCGTCGTTGGAATCGGGCAGCGGCGGCGGAGTCCGCGGATACGGCATGGGGACCGGCGTCGGGACCGTTGTGGTCGTCGGGCTGGTCGTGGCTGGTTCGGTCGTATTCGGTTCGGCGGTAGGGGGTTCCGACGGCAGTGTCGGTTCGGCGCTCGCGGGTGCAGATCCGATCAGCGCGACGCCGATCGACACGGCGACCACGGCCGCCGGAAGCAAGCGAACGGACGCGGGGACGCGGAACGACATGTACGACTCCAATCGGCCCATAAAACGAGAGTGCGCGCAGACACGCAACACGTCAACTTCCAGAACTGCAATCGCCGAACGGACTTTCGCGCTGCTACTTGTCCACGGTAACCGGCGAAAGCCGCCACGGGCCGTCACCTTCGAGTTCGAGCATCTGCGTGTGGTGCTGATCGACCGTACTGCGGTGCGCGACGCTCACCAAGATCAGCTCGGGCACCTCTTCACGCACCAGTTTGTAGAGCGCGTACTCGAGTCCCTCGTCGACGGCCGACGTCGCCTCATCGAGGAAAACCAGCTTCGGCTTGATCAACAGAATGCGCGCAAAAGCGACACGCTGCTGCTCACCCGGAGACAGGATCTTGGCCCAGTCTTCTTCTTCGTCGAGGCGGCTCGCGATGTGGCCGAGGCTCACCTTGTCGAGAGTCGCGCGCAGTACCTCGTCCGAAATGTCTTCCGGCTTGGCGGGATACGCGATCGTCGTGCGCAGATCACCGAGCGGGAGGTACGGGATCTGAGACAGGAACAGCGTTTCGACGCTGTCAGGACGCTTGATTGCGCCGTCGCCGAACGGCCACATCTGGGCCAGCGTGCGCAGGAGAGTGGTCTTTCCACTACCCGATGCACCCTTGACGACGAGCGCGTCGCCCGACGTCAGTCGCAGGTTGAGGTTGTCGATGAGCACTTCTCCGTCAGGTTTGCGGACGTCGATGTTGTCCGCTTCCAACGCATCGTCGAGTTCGGTCATCGTGATCTTCGGCAAATCGCGTGACTTGCTGTTTGCAACCAAAAGACCGTTGAGACGAATCAACGACGCGCGATAGGCGGCGAAGTCGTCGTACGCCTCACGGAAGAAGGACAGCGAATCGTGGACCGCGCCGAATGCGCGGGAAGTCTGCGAGATGTCACCGAAGGTTATTTCGCCCGCGAACAAGCGCGGACCCTGCAGGATCAGCGGGAACAGCTCGGCTGTCTGATTGACGGTGAGGTTCCAGCCCTGGAACTTAAGCGTTCGGAACACGATGTGCCAGTAGTTCTTGATCACCTTTGCGAAGCGTGTGAACAAGCCGTTTCGCTCGACGCCTTCGCCACGATAGAAGGCGACGTTCTCGGCGCTGTCACGAAGGCGGACCAACGCATAACGGAAGTTGGCGTTGAGACGTTCGTTGAGGAAGTTCAGCTTGATGAGTGGGTTTCCGATCCAGAACGCAACCACCGTCGTCACCAGGACGTAAATGATGACGAGGAACATCATCGCGCGAGGCATCGTCCACCCGAACATGTTTACGGGGCCGGACAGATCCCACAGGATCTTCGTGAACGAGACGACTGTGACGATTGCCGAAACAGCACCGAACGACAGCGTGCGCGACGTCTGGACGAAGTCGAGGGTGTCCTGCTGGATTCGCTGATCGGGGTTGTCGATCGGCTCGGGGATGAACCGGCCTCGGTAGTAGGCCTGGCCGTCCAACCAGTCGGTCGCGACGCGCTCGGTGAGCCAGACACGCCAGCGAATGTCGAACCATTGCCCGAGCCAGAAGTCGACGAGAACCCTGACGACATGGATGGTCGCGAGCACGGCGAAGACCACAACCGCGTTCCAGAACGCCGACTTCGCACCCTCCAGTGCTGCGGCGTCACCCGCCGCGAACGCCTGGGCGCCGAACTGCATGGACGTGTACTGGTCGTTGCTCCAATACGAGAACAGCACCGACATCCGGACGCCGAACAACGTGGAGAAGAGCAGGATCCCGAGTAGGGCGTAGACCTTCCAGCTGTCGCGACTCGAGAAGTACGGTCCAGCGACATTCCAGAAGTCGCGGCCCCACTTCGTGAACCTCAACAACAGCGCGACGACGATCAGGAAGATCGGCGCAGTGATCGCGAAAGCCTTCAGTATCCAGAAGAGGCTCTGAACGACCTCGCTGCTCCAGTCGACGCTGGTTTCCATACAGGTCCCCCATCAGGGCGAATAGCTAACGGCGGCAAAGCTGGCGAAGTCTAACCCGCCGCAACGCGTCTCGCGCGACGAGGGCGCTGGGGGCGATGAGGGCGCTCCGCGCCTCGTGAGTCCTTTCGGAGGTTGGGCCCGCCGAAAAGACGCACGAGCGGCGAAGCCGCCTACGGCTTCCGAGGGAAGTGCCGGATCAGGCCCTCTTGGACGACGGTTGCGAGCAACTCACCTTCCAGCGAGAAGTAGCGGCCCGTTCCGAGACCTCGGGAACCGGCGGCAACCGGGCTTTCCGTCGCGTACAGGGCCCAGTCGTCGAATCGGAACGGCCTGTGGAACCAGATCGAATGGTTGACGGTGGCGGCGACGATGCGGTCGTGCCCCCACGACAGACCGTGGGTCGTGATGATCGAGTCCAACACAGTCGTATCCGACGAATAGCCCATGATCGCAACGTGAATCAGGGGGTCCTCGGGCAGATCACCGTCGGCCTTCATCCAGACCCGGTTGTGATTGAGTCGTTCGCCGGTGCCCTTCATGATCCACGCGGGATCGTTCGCGTAGCGCATGTCGATCGGCTTCAACGCATTGACGAACATCTGCAGCCGGTCCTCGTAGCCGACGAAATGATCGCCCAGCGGCGGCAACACATCCGGATATGGCACGTCCGGCACCTCGACAGCGTGCTCGAGGCCCTTCGTCCAGTCCTGGAACGCGGCGAGCATGACGAACAGGTCGACCCCGTTCTGACGCGCGGTCACCATACGATTCGCGAATGCTCGCCCGTCACGCTGCCGGGTCACGTGGTAGGTGATGGGCAACTTGACGTCGCCGCCGCGGATGAAGTGCGCGTTGATCGCGTGCACCGGCCGCCCCGCACCGACCGTCCGGCCCGCCGCCATCATCGCCTGCGAAACGAGCTGACCGCCGAACGTCCGGCTACCGACCGGACCGAGGTGCTGTCCGAGAAATACGTCCTCGTCGAGGAGTTCCAGTTCGAGCAGTTCGAGCAGGGTCTCGAGATCGGTCTTCGGCCGAACAGCGGTCACAACACTCCCGTCACTCCGGTTGCCCGGTTCAGTAGTCCCCTTCGCCGATCCGATGAACGTGGATCAGGTTTGTCGAGCCTACTGTCCCGGGTGGCGAGCCCGCGACGATGACAACGAGGTCGCCGATCTCGTAGCGCTCGAGTTCGAGCAGCGACTGATCGACCTGGCCGATCATGGCGTCGGTGCTGTCGACCCGGGGTACGAGGAACGTTTCGGTGCCCCACGTCAGCGCCAGCTGACTGCGGACCTCGGGCAGCGGTGTGAAGGCGAGCAACGGCAGGTTCGTGTGCAGCCGAGCGAGCCGGCGCAGTGTGTCGCCCGACTGCGTGAACGCGACCAGAGCCTTGGCGTTGAGCCGCTCGCCGATGTCGCGGGCGGCGTAGGAGATGACGCCACGCTTCGTGCGCGGCACGTGGGTCAGCGGAGGCACCCGCGTCGAATCCGTTTCGACGGCCTGGACGATCCGCGCCATCGTGCGCACCGTCTCCATCACGTACTTGCCGACCGACGTCTCGCCCGACAGCATCACAGCGTCGGCACCATCGAGGACTGCGTTGGCCACGTCGGAGGCTTCGGCGCGAGTCGGTCGCGAGTTCTCGATCATCGATTCGAGCATCTGCGTCGCGACGATCACCGGCTTCGCGTTCTCGCGAGCCATCTGAATCGCACGCTTCTGCACCAACGGCACCTGCTCGAGCGGCAGTTCGACACCGAGATCGCCGCGAGCGACCATCACCGCATCGAACGCGAGGACGATCGCCTCGAGGTTGTCGATCGCCTCGGGCTTCTCGAGCTTCGCGATCACCGGAATCCGCCGGTCGACGCGGTCCATGACCTCGTGGACGAGTTCGATATCGGCCGGCGAGCGGACGAAGGACAGGGCGATGAAGTCCACGCCCAACCGCAGCGCGAACTCGAGGTCGTCGATGTCCTTCTCCGACATCGCAGGCACGGACACGTCCATCCCTGGCAGCGAGACGCCCTTGTTGTTGCTGACGGGTCCGCCTTCGGTCACCCGACAGACGACGTCGTTGCCGTCAACGGACTCGACGACAAGTCCGACCTTGCCGTCGTCGACGAGCAGTCTGTCGCCGGCTTTCGCGTCCTCTGCCAGCTGTTTGTAGGTCGTGGACACACGATCGTGGGTGCCGTCGCATTCGTCGACGGTGATGCGGACCTGTTCTCCGCTTTCCCACACCGTGCGGCCCTCGGCGAAGCGGCCGAGGCGAATCTTCGGGCCTTGCAGGTCGGCGAGGATGCCGACAGCGCGGCCGGTCACGTCGGACGCGGCCCTCACGCGGTCGTAGTTGGCCTTGTGATCTGGGTAGTCACCATGGCTGAAGTTGAGACGTGCAACGTCCATACCGGCTTCGACTAGCTCCCGGATACGTTCGTCGGTAGCGGTTGCGGGGCCGAGCGTGCAGACAATCTTGGTCCGTCGGGTCACGCAACGAGCGTAGTCCAGCATCCGGTCCCGCGTCGTGAAGGACGAAGGGTCACAGGTACCTCTTAGCGGCTCACTGCCAACGGCAGCGCGGTCGGATGGACGGGAGCTGGCAATTCGGAGTGGCCCATCAGGTAGGTGTCGACACCCTGAGCTGCCGAACGACCCTCCGCGATCGCCCACACCACAAGGGAGGCACCGCGATGAGCGTCACCACACACGAAGACTCCGGGCACCGTCGTCTGGTAGTCGGGACCGCAGGACAGCACACCGCGACGATTCAACGACAACCCGTACTCCTCCAGTAGTGCCATATGCTCGACGCCTTCGAAGCCGATTGCGAAAAGCGCCATATCGCAGGGCAATTCGACTTCTTCACCGATCGGCACGATCGACCTGCGGCCATCGGCATCGCGTTTGACCTCGACCTCCGCAAGCACCATTGCTCGAAGATTGCCACCCTCGTCGCCGACGAACCTGCGAACGGCGACCTGGTAGCGACGAACGCCACCTTCGGCATGAGCGGGCGAGGTGCGCAGCACGAGCGGCCATGCAGGCCAGGGTGATCGCGCGTCATCGCGCTCCGACGGAGGTTCGGGGTTGTAATCGAGTTGTGTGACGGACGCAGCACCCTGGCGATGGGCGGTACCGAGGCAATCGGCACCGGTATCGCCGCCGCCGATGATGACGACATGCTTGCCGTGCGCGCTGAGCGGCGTGGGTCCGTCGCCTTCGCCTTCGCGATTCGACGGCACGAGGTGTGACATCGCGAGGTGCACTCCCTGCAGGTCGCGACCGGGGATCGAGTCGTCGTCGCGGGCGCGTAGGGCGCCGACGGCCAACACGACGGCGTCGTACTGCTCGCTCAGGGTCTCGACCCGAACATCAACTCCGACTTCGCATTCGATGACGAAATGGGTACCTTCCGCACGCATTTGCGACAGTCGCTGATCGAGTACCGACTTGTCGAGCTTGAATGCCGGGATGCCGTAGCGAAGGAGTCCACCGAGTCGGTCGTCGCGCTCGTACACCGTGACATCGTGCCCTGCGCGGGTAAGTTGTTGTGCCGCAGCGAGGCCCGCCGGACCCGATCCGACGACGGCGACCTTCTTACCGGTGTTGATCGTCGGCAACTGCGGCGTGATCGTTCCCGCCTCCCACGCGGTGTCGGCGATCGCCTGCTCGATGCGCTTGATCGTGACGCTGCCGCCGGTGTCGTTCTCCGCGATCGACAGCACACACGCCGCCTCGCACGGGGCTGGACACACTCGTCCCGTGAACTCGGGGAAGTTGTTGGTGGCGTGCAACCGGTCGATCGCAGCGTCCCACCTGCCGCGGCGGGCGAGGTCGTTCCATTCGGGTATCAGATTGCCGAGCGGACATCCCGAAGATCCACTGTGGCAGAACGGAATACCACAATCCATACACCGGCGAGCCTGGACGGACACCTCACGGTTCCGCTCGACGGGTGGTTGGTCGGCGTAGATCTCCCGCCAGTCGTGAATGCGCTCGCCCGCGGGCCGCTTCGGCGCGTCTTTCTTCCGAATGTGTAGGAACCCCTGTGGATCAGGCACGTGCAGCCTCCATGATCGCGGCCTCGACATCGCGTCCCTCGGCCTTGGCAACTCGGGTCGCCCTGAGTACGCGCTTGTAGTCGGTCGGCATCACCTTGCAGAAACTTCGCGAGCGTCGCGGCCAGTCGGCAAGGATCGATTCCGCCAGCGCGGATCCGGTCCAACGGTGATGCTTCACGACAACATCGCGCAACCACCTCAGATCGTCGGCATCCGGCGCTTCCAGTTCGACCATTGCCGGATTCACCGCCGACGGATCCAGTCCAAGCACGTAGGCGATGCCACCTGACATACCGGCTGCGATGTTGCGTCCGGTCGGGCCGAGCACGACAACCCTGCCGCCAGTCATGTATTCGCACGCATGATCCCCGACACCCTCGACGACCGCAGTTGCGCCGGAGTTGCGCGCGCAGAACCGCTCCCCCGCGCGACCTCGCAGGAACACCTCACCGGACGTCGCGCCGTACAAGACCGTGTTGCCCGCAATCACGTTGGCCTCGGCGACGATCGGAGCGTCAGCATGCGGGCGGACGACCACCCGCCCGCCCGAAAGTCCCTTGCCGACATAGTCGTTCGTGTCGCCGACGAGATCGAGCGTGATGCCGGGCGGCAGGAAGGCGCCGAGCGATTGCCCAGCGGAGCCGGTGAGCGTGATCCGAATCGTATCGTCGGTCAACCCGGATGCGCCGTAACGACGGGTGACCTCCGCGCCCAACAGCGTTCCGACAGTGCGATTCACGTTCCGCACGGGTAGTTCGAGCCGTAGCGGACGCGCATCCTCCAGCGCGCTCGCAGCGAGTTGAATCAGCGTCTGATCGAGCGCGAACACCAGCCCGTGATCCTGGGTCCGGGTGCGACGGCGTTGGGGAAGCGCCTCGCCATGCGCGTCGACCGGAACGTGGAAGACGGGCGTGAGATCGAGGCCTCGACTCTTCCAGTGTGCGATGCCGTCGGCGGTGTCGAGCGCATCGGCGTGGCCGACCGCCTCGTCGATGGACCGGAAACCGAGTTGCGCCAAGTATTTCCGCACATCTTCGGCGATGAAACGAAAGAAGTCTTCGACGAACTCCGGTTTGCCGGTGAAACGCTTGCGCAGCTCGGGATTCTGCGTTGCGACGCCGACCGGGCAGGTATCGAGATGGCAGACCCGCATCATGATGCATCCCGCCACCACCAAAGGTGCTGTGGAGAAGCCGAACTCCTCGGCACCGAGCAGCGCGGCGACGATCACGTCACGTCCGGTGCGCAAGCCGCCGTCGCACTGCACGGTCACGCGATCGCGAAGTCCGTTGAGTACCAACGTCTGCTGAGCATCGGCAAGTCCGATTTCCCACGGTGCACCTGCGTGCTTGAGCGAGGTCAACGGCGATGCGCCGGTGCCGCCATCGTGACCGGAGATCAGCACGACGTCCGCGTGCGCCTTACTGACGCCCGCTGCGACCGTGCCGACGCCGACCGAGCTGACCAGCTTCACGTGTACCCGAGCGTTGTGGTTCGCGTTCTTGAGATCGTGAATCAGCTGCGCAAGGTCTTCGATGGAATAGATGTCGTGATGTGGTGGCGGACTGATCAATCCGACGCCCGGCGTCGAGTGCCGTGTCTTCGCGATCGTCGGATAGACCTTGAACGCCGGGAGTTGGCCACCCTCACCGGGTTTCGCGCCCTGGGCCATCTTGATCTGAATGTCCGTGGCATTGACGAGATAGTCGCTGGTCACTCCGAATCGGCCGCTGGCGACCTGCTTGACGGCACTCCGCCGCTCGGGGTCGTACAACCGGTCGGTGTCCTCGCCGCCCTCCCCCGAATTGGAGCGTCCACCAAGACGATTCATCGCGATAGCCATCGTCTCGTGTGCTTCCGCCGAGATCGATCCGTAGCTCATCGCTCCCGTGTTGAACCGCTTGACGATCTCGGAGACCGGCTCGACCTCGTCCAGCGGCACCGGCTCACGTAAGCCTTCCCGGAAGCCGAACAACCCGCGCAGTGTGCCACCTTCCGCCGAAAGTTGGTCCACCTGTTCGCTGTACTTCGCGAACACCTCGCTGCGTCCGGTCCGCGTCGCATGCTGCAGCAGGAACACCGTTTCCGGTGTGAACAAATGCAACTCGCCTTCGCGTCGGAACTGGTACTCGCCGCCGACATCGAGACCGCGATGCACAACCGCGGTCGGGTTGTCGGGAAAAGCCCTGCGGTGGCGCAACTTCACCTCTTCGGCCAACACATCGAGGCCGACTCCGCCGAGTTGACTGACCGTGCCGGTGAAGTATTCGTCGACCAACTCGCGATCGAGCCCGATCGCCTCGAACGCTTGAGCACTCGTATACGACGCCACCGTCGAGATGCCCATCTTCGACATCACCTTGAGGACACCCTTGCCGAGCGCGACCAGATAGTTCCGTGTCGCGACGCTCCGCTCGACCCCGGTGAGCTCGCCGCTCGAGATCAGATCTTCGATCGTTTCCATTGCGAGGTAAGGGTTCACAGCCGCAGCGCCGAAGCCGATCAGCATCGCTACATGGTGCACCTCGCGCGCATCGCCCGATTCGACGACGACGGCAACCTGCGTCCGCTCCTTGGTCCGTACGAGGTGGTGATGGACCGCGGAGATCGCCAACAGCGACGGTATCGGCGCTCGACTGTGGTCGGAATCTCGGTCCGACAACACGATGGTTCGGAACCCGGCCGCAATGGCTTCGCTTGCGCTGATTCGCAATTCGTCGAGCGCTTCGGCAAGCCCTTCGCTTCCGCGTTCCACGTCGTAGAGGGTCCGCAGTACGGTCGCAGCGTGACCGGGATGGTCGCCGTCGTCGTTGATGTGAATGAGCTTGCCGAGTTCGTCGTTGTCGAGCACGGGCCACGGCAACACGATCTGTCGGCACGATGCCGGCGTCGGTTCGAGTAGGTTCTGCTCCGGCCCCATCACCCGGCGCAGCGACGTCACGATCTCCTCGCGGATCGCGTCGAGCGGTGGGTTGGTCACCTGAGCGAACAGCGCGACGAAGTAGTCGTACAGCAGCCGGGAACGGCGCGACAGTACAGCGATCGGAGTATCGGTTCCCATGGAACCCAAAGGTTCTCCGCCGGTTGCCGCCATCGGATGCAGCAGTACCCGCAGGTCCTCTTCGGTGTAACCGAACGCAAGCTGGCGTCGTACGACGGCCGCATGATTGTGCGCGACCCGCTGCCGTTCCGGCAGGGTGTCCAAGCCGACCAGGCCCGAGTAGAGCCACTCCTCGTACGGATGCTCCGTCGCCAGTTCGGTCTTGATCTCGTCGTCGTCGATGATCCGACCTTGGGCCGTGTCGACGAGGAACATCCGCCCTGGCGACAATCTGCCCTTCTCGACGACGTCCTCGGGCGCGACCGGCAGCACACCCGCCTCGCTGGCGAGGATGACCCTGTCGTCGATCGTCCGCCACCAGCGACCCGGCCGTAAACCGTTGCGGTCCAACACCGCACCGACACATGTTCCGTCCGTGAAGGTGACACACGCGGGTCCGTCCCACGCCTCCATGATCGACGCGTGGTACTGGTAGAACGCAGTCCGCTCCGCTGCCATCGAGGTGTGGTTCTCCCACGCCTCGGGGACCATCATCATCACCGCATGCGGGAGCGTGCGACCCCCGAGGTGAAGCAATTCGAGCACCTCGTCGAACGATGCCGAGTCCGACGAATCCGGCGAGCAGATCGGGAACAGCCTGCTCAGGTCGCCCGGGATGAGATCGGATGCGAGCAGCGCCTCTCGCGCGTGCATCCGATTGCGGTTACCACGGACGGTGTTGATCTCGCCGTTGTGTGCGACGAACCGGAACGGATGCGCGAGCGGCCAGGACGGAAACGTGTTGGTGGAGAAGCGACTGTGCACGATGGCAATGGCACTCGCGCACCGCTTGTCGCGCAGATCAGGGAAGAAGAGCGGCAGCTGTGCGGTCGTCAGCATGCCCTTGTAGGCGATCGTTCGACTCGACAGCGACGGGAAGTAGACGCCGGTACCCGCAGCTTCGGTTTCGGGCGTGATCCGTTCGGCTTGTTTACGAAGCGGGTAGACCAGGCGGTCGAGAGCAAGTCCGCCTACGTCGCCGCCCGGTGCTGCAACGAACAGCTGACTCATGTGGGGCAGACAGGACAGTGCCGTACGGCCGACGTCGGCTCCCGCCGGATCGACGGGAACCTCACGCCAGCCAAGGATTTCGAGGTGCTCGTCCTCGGCGATTGCTTCGATTCGGTGCATCGCGTCACGTCGAGCAGTCTCGTCCTGCGGCAGGAAGCAGATCCCGGCGGCATAGGTGTTGGTGCCGTCAGCCAGCTGTTTCGGGAGCTCGAATTCGACAGTCTCGGCGAACAATTCGACTGGCAGCTGTATCAGGATGCCGGCACCGTCACCACTGTTGGGCTCAGCGCCCGCCGCGCCGCGATGATCCAGATTTTCCAGCGCAAGCAAGCCATCGGAGACGATCGAGTGCGACCGCAGACCACGAATGTTCGCAACCATGGCCACGCCACACGAATCGGCTTCGCGATCCGGATGGTACAAACCCTGCGCTGAGGGAAGCTGAGAGAAAAGCACCGGGGACCTCCGCGTCGGCCAGCGGTGCCGTCGGAGGAGGCGCAGCGCGCTCTCCGGCGGCCTCGCTAGCGGGACCGCCACATGGGCGTCTGCTATCGGTTTGCCGGGACAGCATCGGCCCATGAAGGACTCGAAATATCCGAGTTGTCCGAGCCTAGCAGTTGCAGGCCGGTCTCTCTCGGCGAGAATTCCGAACTCCGCAGCGCGCATTGACACTTCGCAGCGCCCACGACGTGCTGGTGGGCATGCGCAGTGCCGGGTGGTGCTGCGTAGTCGCTACTTGTGCCTTATCGCCGACGGGCGTGAGGGGTCCCCTGCCGTCATCGGACGACGTCAAGGTGACCCTGGCGCCATCCGGGGTCGACGACGCGAGCAGTTACTCGGAGCGGTCCAGCCGCGATCGGACTCGACGGAAGAGTGTCTGCGCAGACTTCGATGCCTTCGCAACGACCGCCGATCGGGTCGTCGAGTCGTCCGGAGTTACCGGGTCCGTTTTGGCAGGCTCTGCCTTTGCAGGCTCGACCTTGGCCGCTTCAACGTTGGCTGGCTCTACCTTCGCCGCCTCTGCTTTGGCTGGCTCAGCCTTCGCCGGCTCTGCCTCGGCCCGCTCTACCTTCGCAGGCTCGGCCTTGGCCGTATCAGCCTTGTTCGCAGCCGATTCCTTCGCCTTCGGCGTTGCGGCTGGTGCAGCAACGGCTTTCTCGGCGACTGCCGTCTCTGTGTCCGCATCGGACTTGTCGGCAACCTCGACAACCTCGACAGCCTCGGCCTTCGGCTCCTTGTTCAGCAGCGTCTTGACTCGACCCGCGAGTGTCGGCGCCGCGACTGCGCCCGCTGCGACTGCCGGCTCGGCCTCGGGCACCTCGGCGTCGTCGTCGGTGTCTTCGGTGTCGTCGGTGTCTTCGACGAGTCCAGCACCGTCTTCGTCGTCAGGCTCGGACTCGTCCTCTGCGGCTTCGAGCGCAGCCTTCTCGCGGGTCTCCCTCGACAGGAGTTCCTCAGGTTCCTCGCGGCCCTTCTCGGCGAAGATGAAGTAGGCCGCGGCGAGAACGAAGACGATCGCCGACGTGAACGAGTTGATCCGAATTCCCGCGATGTGGGACGCCTCGTCGGCACGCATCAGTTCGACACCGAACCGGCCCAAGCAGTAGCCAGCCACGTACAGGGCGAACAGTCGACCGTGACCGATTTTGAAGCGACGGTCCAGCACGACGAGCAGACCGACGATCAACACGTTCCAGAGCAGCTCGTACAGGAACGTCGGGTGCACTACCTTCTCGACGACGCCGATGGACACACCGTTGAGGTCGTTGCGCTCACCGAGCGAGTTGAAGCGCTGGTAGATCTCCAGGCCCCACGGCAGGTCGGTTTCGCGGCCGTAGAGCTCCTGATTGAAGTAGTTGCCGATGCGGCCGATCGCTTGCGCGAGCAGGATGCCTGGCGCGATCGCGTCACCGAAGGCGCCGAGCGGTATGCCTCGTTGCCTGCAGCCGAGCCACGCTCCGATGGCGCCGAAGAAGACGGCACCCCAGATACCGAGACCGCCCTGCCAGATTTTCAGCGCATCGATCGGGCTCTGGCCTTCACCGAAGTACTTCGGCCAGTCGGTCGCAACGTGATAGATGCGCCCACCGATCAGACCGAACGGAACCGCCCAGATCGCGATGTCGAGGACGGTGCCCGGCTCTCCTCCACGCGCGAGCCAACGCCGCTCGCCCCAGAAGATCGCGACGATGATTCCGACGATGATGAAGAACGCGTACGCCCGCAGCGGGAACGGACCCAGCTCCCAGACGCCTTGCGGCGGGCTGGGGATGTAGGCCAAGACGTCCGTCGCGGAGGTCGGCAGAGAAGAAGTCACGACGCAACGGTAGCGGAGCGCACTCCTCGGGCGAGTTCGGCCGTGAGTCGACTGACTTCGTCGACGCCTTTGCCCGCCGCCGAAACCAACGCCGACCCGACGATGACGCCGTCGGCGAACTGAGCTATTTCCGCAGCTTGCGCACCAGATCGAACACCGAGCCCGACGCCGACAGGAATGTCGGAATGGGTTCGAATGCGAGCCGTCAACTCGGGCGCAGCAGAGGACACAGCGTCACGTGCTCCCGTCACACCCATCGTCGACGCCGCGTAAACGAAGCCGCTGCTCTTGTCGATCGTCATGTTGAGACGCTCTTCCGTCGACGACGGTGCGACGAGGAAGATCCGATCGAGATGGTGTTGTTCGGATGCGGCGAACCACTGGTCCGCTTCTTCCGGAATGAGGTTGGGTGTGATCAGCCCAAGGCCACCGGCCGCGGCGAGATCGCGGGAGAAGGCGTCGACGCCGTAACGAAGCACGGGATTCCAGTAGGTCATCACGACGGCCTTGCCGCCGACGGACGCGATCTGCTCGACCACCGTGAAGACGTCACGCACCCTGATGCCGTTGCTCAGCGCCTGTTCGGCCGCGGCCTGGATCACCGGACCGTCCATCACGGGATCGGAGTACGCGATGCCGACTTCGATGACGTCGCAACCTGATTCGACCATCGCCTTGAAGACGTCGATCGAGCCGTCGAGATCCGGGTAGCCTGCGGGCAGATACCCGATCAGAGCCGCCCTGTTCTCGGCGCGGCACTGAGCGAAGGTCGGCGCAAGGCGAGATTCACGTGCACTCATGATGCCGACCCCTCCGCGTTCGTTGCCTTCGCTTCGTCGAGCAGTCCGAACCACTTCGCAGCGGTATCCATGTCCTTGTCGCCGCGACCGGACAGGTTCACCAAAATGATTGCGCCAGGACCCAATTCCTTGCCGAGCTTCAGGGCGCCCGCGACTGCGTGCGCCGACTCGATAGCCGGGATGATGCCCTCGGTGCGACTGAGGAGCAGCAGCGCGTCCATCGCTTCGGTGTCGGTGATCGGGGCGTACTCGGCGCGGCCGATGTCCTTGAGGTGAGCGTGTTCGGGTCCGACGCCCGGGTAGTCGAGCCCTGCCGAGATCGAGTGCGATTCGATGGTCTGGCCGTCGTCGTCCTGCAGCAGGTACGAGTACGCGCCCTGGAACGCTCCGGGCGTGCCGCCCGCGAATGTCGCGGCGTGCCTTCCGGTTTCGACGCCGTCGCCAGCGGCTTCGTAACCGACGAGGCGAACGTCGGCATCGTCGATGAAGGCGTGGAAGATGCCGATCGCATTGGAGCCACCACCGACGCACGCTGTCACGGCGTCGGGCAGCCTGCCGGTCAGTGCCTGCACCTGAGCGCGTGCCTCCAGCCCGATGATCCGCTGAAAGTCGCGGACCAGAACGGGGAACGGATGCGGACCCGCGGCCGTGCCGAAGCAGTAGTACGTGTTGTGGGCGTTGGTAACCCAGTCGCGCAGCGCCTCGTTGATCGCGTCCTTGAGGGTGCGAGATCCCGACTCGACCGACACGACGACCGAGCCGAGCAGACGCATTCGAGCGACGTTCAGCGCTTGTCGTTCGGTGTCGAGTGCGCCCATGTAGATGATGCATTCGAGGCCGAGCAGCGCGCACGCGGTCGCCGTTGCGACACCGTGCTGACCTGCGCCCGTCTCGGCGATGATTCTGGTCTTGCCCATCCGCTTGGCGAGCAGCACCTGACCGAGCACATTGTTGATCTTGTGCGAGCCGGTGTGATTGAGGTCTTCGCGCTTGAGGAGAATCCTTGCGCCACCGGCATGTTCGCCGAGGCGTCGCGTTTCGTACACCGGCGACGGCCGACCCGTGTAGTCGCGCTGCAACTGGTCGAGCTCGTCGAGAAAGGTGTCGTCGATCCGCGCCTTCTCGTACTCCGCGGTGACTTCCTCGATCACGGCCATGAGGGCCTCGGGAACGTGGCGACCGCCGTAGACCCCGAAGTGTCCACTGATGTCCGGCTCGTGGTGGCTACGTTCGGAAATGCCGTCGCTGGCCCTCGGGAGGCCTGCGCCCTTGGCGTCGAGTATCGATACTTGCTCTCGCATGTGTTAGCTATCCCCTGCTGCCATTGGTCCAGCCTGATTTGTCGGATGGTGAAACGGCACGGCTCACCGACAGGTTCAGCGGGCCGGCTTGGGGCACGACGGATGCGTGCCTGCCGTCACCAGATCGGCTACCGCGCTGCGCGGATCGCCACTGCGTACAAGTCCTTCGCCGACGAGGACAGCATCCGCACCCGCACCCGCATAGGCGAGCAGGTCTGCTGTGCCACGGACGCCGGACTCGGCAATCCTGATGACTTCCGACGGTAGTCCGGGTGCGATCCTGGCGAAGCTGTCGCGGTCTATTTCGAGAGTCTTCAAGTTACGCGCGTTGACGCCGATCACCTTGGCACCGGCTTCGAGAGCGCGATCGGCCTCTTGTTCGGTGTGCACCTCGACCAGCGCCGTCATACCGAGTGATTCGGTCCGGTCGAGCAGCGACGCCAGCGCATCCTGCTCCAGTGCGGCAACGATCAAGAGGATGACGTCGGCGCCGTGCGCACGTGCTTCGTGGATCTGATAGGGCCCGACCATGAAGTCTTTACGCAGCACAGGAATGTGAACTGCGGCACGTACGGCATCGAGATCGTCGAGGGAACCGTGGAAGCGGCGGCCTTCGGTCAGCACGCTGATGATGCGAGCGCCGCCGGACTGATACGCCAACGCAAGCTCGGCGGGGTCGGCGATTTCGGCGAGCGCGCCCTTCGACGGACTTGCGCGCTTGACCTCGGCAATTACACCGATTCCGGGCTCACGCAACGCGGCGATGGCGTCGAGCGCGGGGGGTGCCGCCGCTGCGGCAGCCTTGATCTGAGCGAAGTCGAGAACAGCCTCGCGGGCGGCGACATCGGCGCGAACCCCGTCGAGAATCGAGTCGAGTACGGTCATCGCTGCTCGAATCCTTTCTGGGATATCGGCCGATGTTGTCGGTCGTTGATCGGATCTTGACTAGCGTAGAGGGCTTGCCCTACGCGGCTATCGCCGGGTGCCATCGTCGTCCCTGTCGTCGGCGGTCGGATCGTTGCCCGCATCGAGCGCATCCCACAGCACCCGTTGCGACGTTTCCGCATCGCCTGTCTCCGCCGCTTTTGCCACCGAGACTTTCGCGAGTTCGCCGGCGTTCGAGCCACGCCTGTCGTACTTGGCGGACAGGCCACGCTGCGCCGAATTCCTTCGTAGCAGAAGCAGTCCGGCAACGACCGAGACCACCCCGCCGAGCAACGCAAGCAGCGCCGCCGCTGGATGTGTCTGCACCCCGGTGACCTCTGCTCGCCCGGGCAGTTCGGCAAGTCGTCCGGCGCGGTCGTTCGTCGCGCTGCCCGCGAGCAACGCAACGGCAGGCATGGCTGCAGCGACACCGACCGCGACGATCAGAACCGCGAACAACTTGAGTACCCAACCGCGGACGGCAAAAACAGCTGCGATCGCTGCGACGAACACAAGTGCGAAAGGCGTCAGCGTCGCTGCCCATGTCCCACCGAGGATCGTGTCGACACGATCTTCACCGAGTCCGTCGGACGACTCGACCCGCACCCAACTCAGCCGCGACGACGCCCACAGACACAGCGCAGCGACGGCGAGTGCTGCCACTGCCGCCAACGGGTACCTGCGCGCCGGACTCTGCTCGGTCAATCCGAGGCACCGCCGTAGGTTCGCATGGTCTTTGCGGCGGCGATCGCGCCGAGCACAGCCATCGCTTTGTTCTTCGCCTCGGTGTCCTCGTACTCGGCGACCGAATCAGCGACGACGCCTGCACCGGCCTGCACGAAGGCCTTCCCGTTCTTCACAAGCGCGGTGCGGATCGTGATTGCCGTATCCGCGTCACCGGCGAAGTCGAGGTAACCCACGATGCCGCCGTAGATGCCACGTCGCGTCGGTTCCAACTCGTCGATAAGTTCCATCGCCCTGACTTTCGGCGCACCCGACAGCGTTCCCGCCGGGAAGCACGCGGCAACTGCATCGAGTGCACGCTTGCCCTTTGCGAGGTGACCCGACACCGTCGACACCAGATGCATCACGTGGCTGTACCGCTCGATGTGGCGGTACGCGCTCACCTTCACGGTGCCCGGCTGACAGACCCGACCTAGGTCGTTGCGGCCGAGGTCCACCAGCATCAGATGCTCGGCGTTCTCCTTCTCGTCCGCGAGCAGACCCTTCTCCAAGAGAATGTCGTCTTCCTCGGACTCGCCACGCCACCGCGTGCCCGCGATCGGATGGGTCGTCGCGACACCGTCCTTCACAGTTACAAGAGCTTCAGGACTCGACCCGACGATCGAGAAGGCCGTGCCACCGTTGCCGTTCGGAATGTGCAACAGATACATGTACGGGCTCGGATTCGAAGCCCGAAGCATGCGATACAAATCGATCGGGGTGCCGTCGTAATCCATCTCGAAGCGCTGCGACAGCACCACCTGGAACGCCTCACCCGCTTCGATTTCCTCGACGAGTCTGCGCACACCGGCACCGAACTCTTCGGTCGTACGCTGCCGCCGAAACTCGGGCTTGGGCCGGTCGAACGTCGATACCGTCGACGGCGCGGTCGTCGCAAGCGCCTCGGTCATCTTGTCGAGCCGGGCGACGGCGTCGTCGTACGCCTCGTCGACGTGGGCATCCGTACCGTTCCAGTTCACCGCGTTGGCGATCAGGGTGATCGCACCCTCGTGGTGATCGAACGCAGCAAGATCGGTCGCGAGCAGCATCACCATCTCGGGGATCTGCAGATCGTCGACCGCATGGGTCGGCAGCTTCTCGATCCGACGAACCGCGTCGTAACCCATGAAGCCGACCATGCCGCCGGTCAGCGGGGGAAGTCCCGGCAGGCGTTCGGTCTGCAGCAGATCCAACGTTGCCCGCAGTGCTTCGAGCGGGTTGCCTCCGGACGGCGCATCCGCCGGGATCGCACCAAGCCACGCGGCTTCGTCGTCGACGACGGTCAACGCCGATGGGCTACCCGCGCCGATGAACGACCACCGCGACCAGGACCGGCCGTTCTCCGCAGACTCGAACAGAAACGTGCCGGGTCCATCGGCGGCGAGCTTGCGGTACGCCGACAACGGCGTCTCCGAATCAGCGAGCACCTTGCGCGTCACCGGAACAACACGATGCTCAGCCGCAAGCAGTCGGAACTGAGCGCGCGTAGTCGTCGAGTCACCCGCAGTTGCGTGCGCCGGTGCGGGTGGAATCGTCGTGGTCTCGCCAGCCATGCGAGCCATTGTCTCAGTCACACAGGTGTGTACGTGCCACAGGTACTGTCTGTTCAATGAAGCAAGGCGAGCGCGCCCCCCAATTCGAACTGCCCGACCAGACCGGAGCCAAGAGCTCCCTGGACGACCTGCTGGCCACAGGCCCGGTTGTGTTGTTCTTCTACCCGGCAGCCAACACTCCCGTCTGCACTGCAGAGGCCTGTCACTTCCGTGACGTCGCAGCCGAATTCGACGCACTCGGCGCAAGCCAGGTCGGCATCAGCACCGATTCCGTCGACACCCTCGCGGGGTTTGCGAAGAGTCAGCGCCTCGACTATCCGCTGCTCGCAGACGTCGGCGGGTCCGTCGCGGCGGAGTTCGGGGTGAAGCGTGGACTGCTCGGCAAGCTCGCACCGGTCAAGCGCCAGACGTTCGTCATCGACACCGATCGCACCGTTCTCAAAGTGATCGCGAGCGAATTGAAAGCGAACACTCACGCTGACCAGGCCCTCGAGTTCCTGAAGAGCCGATAGGCTGCGGGTTATGACGTCGCAGAACGCCGATCCACAGACTCCAGTCAAAACCGGCAAGCCCACGTGGCTGAAGCGGACGATCGCCATCGCAATAGCGGTGGTCGTCCTCGTGATCGTGTACTTCATCCTGGCGGCCTTCATACCGCGCTGGTGGGGCATTCGTATCGGCGAGGCCGCCGACGGAACCTTCACCCGCGGAATAGGATTGGGTCTGCTGCTCGGCGTGGTCTGCACGGTCGCACCACTGCTGCTGTTCCTCCTCGCAGGGTTGTCGTGGAAGAAGCGCGGCGGCAAATTCGTCGCAGCGATCTCCGCGATCATCGCGCTGATCATCGCGATCCCCAACCTGATGACGCTGAGCATCGTCGTCGGCAGCGGGGACGGCGCACATTCGGGTGCGCGCAGCTTGGACACAGAAGCACCGGGTTTCCGTGGCGGCACCTTGGTCGGCGCGATCATCGGCGTCCTGGTGTTTGTACTTGTGGCCTTCCTCGTCGTGCAGTTCAAGCGACGCGGCAAGCAGCTCCGCAAGGCAAAGGCCATGCAGCAGATCGATCGAGCACAGCAGACGATCGACCAACCGCACGTCTGAGTTCCTCCTCGAACGGGCTCTCAATGTCGCGATTTCGCCGAAATCGCAACACTGAGGGCCCGTTCGTCGCGTTATGCACAGGGCATCCGTTATCCACAGGGCAATTTCCCGCCTGGTCTTTTGCCTGAGCGGTCGCGGCGAGCCATGCGATCGTCGCCCTCGTGCAGAACCTCTACATGCCGGTGCGCCGATCCGTGGCTCTCGAAGAGCGGCGTCTATCGCGCCGCACGATCGACCGTGAATACGTCCGGGTGTACCCCGACGTCTACCTCCACAAGGACGTCCCGCTCGATGCTGTTGTCCGTGCCCACGCCGCATGGAGCTGGTCCGGCGGTCGAGGGGTGCTCGCCGGATGGTCAGCAGCGGCGTTCTGGGGCACGAGGTGGATCGACGCCAACACACCCGCGTGCATCAACGTCGCTGAGCATCGACGCGCTCCTGCGGGCCTCACAATTTACCGAGACGAGCTCGACACGAAGGACGTGGTGAACCGCCGTTCGTGCGCAATCACCACACCCGAGCGAACGGCATACGATCTAGGTCGGCGCCTCGAATTCGATGCGGCGATCGAAGTCATCGACGCGATCTACCAGGCAACACGGTTGACGCGGAGCGGCTTCTCGTCGTACGTCGACGGCCACAGTGGTGACCGGGGGCTGGCGCAACTACGCAACGTCATAGCGCTGTCCGACGAAGGCGCCGAGTCGAAATGGGAAACGAGAACTCGACTCGCGATCAGGCGAGAGGGATTTCCTGATCTGGAAACGCAGGTCGTAATCCAGGATCCGTCCGGACGGTTCATCGGACGTGCTGACATGGGCTGGCGGCGCTGGCGAGTTGTGGTCGAGTACGAAGGAGACCACCATTTCGACAAGATCGCGCGCAACAACGACATCGAACGTTGGAATGCGCTCGAAGCCGCGGGTTGGCGAGTGATTCGGGTCAAGGCGAAACAGCTGACACACGGTCGAGCGCTACTGATGCAACAGATCCGCACCGTCCTTCGCGAACGCGGCGCCGATACGTGACGAACGGGCCACCAGTGCACGGAATTCGGCGAAATCCGTGCCCTGAGAGCCCGTTCGAGGCATCACCAGGGGCGCGGGGGCGGCTGCTGGTACTGCGGGGGTGGCTGTTGAAATTGCTGCCTCTGTACCGGTGATTTCGCGATGATCAAAGCAAGCAGGATGAATGCCAGCCCGACGATGCTCGCGGAGTTCAATCCCGCGTTGATCCATTCCTGATCTTCGTTGTATTCGGGCCGCCAGATTTCGAACTGCTGCAGTCCCACGTAGATGGCCGACGGCAGACTGAGCAGTACCCCAAGGATTCCGAGGGTTGTTGCTCCGCCACCACGCCGTCGACTGCCTGCGAACAGCGCCAGCAATGCGATGGCCAAGACGACCACCACGGCAGCGGAGTTGGCCTTGTAGATGTTCTGGATCGAGTCGGACACGTGCTCCCCTATCGCTTGATCGGCCAAGCGTATGACCATCCCGCGATCGGCGCAGGGAGAGCTACAAATACAACCCCGTCGACGGCTCGTCACGTTCGGGCGCGGCATCACGAACATCTTCGACGCGAACGAGCCGCAGCTCGTCGACGTCGGGTTTCGCATCCGAGCTGGTCAGCCTTATCGCCTGCTGACCGAGGATCGAGTCGATCAGGTGCCGCATCGCGCGGGCATTGCCGAAACCGTTGCCGCGCTTCATCCGTCCGACGATTCCCGTGACGCGGTCTACGACACCGTCCGCGAGGACGAGCCCGGATTCGACGATCATCGCCTCGAAGATCGTCACGAGTTCGGCGTTCGAGTAGTCCGGGAATTCCAGCTGCCGCGCGAACCGCGACTCCAGTCCGGGGTTGGACGCGAGGAACCTCGCCATCTCGTCGCCGTAGCCTGCGACGATCACCATGAGGTCGTTGCGGTGATCCTCCATCAGCTTTACCAGTGTCGCGACAGCTTCGTGCCCGAAGTCGCGGTAGCTGTCCGGCGGTGTGAGCGCGTACGCCTCGTCGATGAAGAGCACGCCACCAAGGGCGCGTTCGACGGCAGCGCGAACCATCGGCGCGGTCTGGCCGATGTAGCGACCGATCAGATCCGCGCGCGAGACCTCGACCAGATGCCCGGACGACAACATCCCGACCGAACTGTAGATCCGCGCGAGCAACCGGGCGACCGTCGTCTTGCCGGTACCGGGGTTGCCGAGAAAGGCAAGGTGGCGCGTGGGTGGCCGGACCACGATCCCGGCTTCACGGCGCAATTCGAAGGCGGCAGCTTCAGCGCGCAGTAGCCGCACCTCCTCTTTGATCGAGTCGAGCCCGACCAGGGCGTCCAGCTCCCCCATCGGATCACCGATCTCGCTCGCCGCGCCTGCGACGTCGGTGGGGAGGTCGTCGGCGGTGACGGTCGCCGCGGTGTTGTCGGTCCGTGCGCGAGCCGCGGTGACGGCATCGTTGGCGAACGCCGAGACCAGGTGGCCGTTGCGCAAATTGCGGAAGGGGCGAATCCCGGCCAACCGGCTTCCTGCGGCCGCGACGGTCTCGTCGTCGACGGTGCCACCCAGTCGAACGACTTTGCGCCGGAACAGGTCTGCGAAAGTAGGCTCGTCGAGGTCGTAGGTCACTGCCGTACGGAACTCGCGAGCGAGAGCGGGGTTCGCGTCGTACACAGCACGATGTCCGTTCTCGCTGCACAAGGCGATGACGTCCAGACCCTTGTGCTCGTCGAGCAACCGCAACAATTCGCGTCCGACGCTGTTGTCCACCTCGGAGGAGGTCAGCAACTCGTCCAAGCCGTCGACCACGAGCACACGTTTGCCTGCGCACGCATCGACTTCACGGCGAAGCAATTCGATCGAGGCTCCGACGCTGCGGTCCGCAAACATCGCGGCGGGCAGCCAGCGGGTCGGTTCGACAGCGCCAACTCCACGAAACGCGTCGGCGACCATGTCGACGGCGACGCCTTTGCCGGTTCCAGCGGGCCCAGCGATGAGCAGTCGTATTGCGGCACCGCCACTTTCGGCCGCGCCGATGATCGCCGCCTTCAGCTCGGGCTGGCCGACGATCGACAACGCCGCAACCTCGTGCGGCTCGGGTTCGTCGCCGAGCAGCAGGGTGTCCCCATCGCCGATCGCGTGCGCCTTGGCAATCGAATTGATGACGCGACGCCGCGTCACCATCGAGCGCAGGCTTTCTTCGAAGTCGTGCACCGGCACCGACGACGACTGGTTCCCGTACCGGGTTTGCGCACGATTGGGCACCCCGTACGACGCGCCGTCGAGCCTGCGGGCCATGTCCAACCAGGTCCGGCAATGCGCGAGGTGACCATCGATCGCAGCACGGACCAACCAGCGAACGGTTGCGTCCTTCCATTCGTTGGTGTCGAAATCGCCTGCCAGTTCCTGCATTTGAGCTTCGACCGCGGTCAGCAGATCGATGCCGAGCGACGCAACCAATGCACTCGGCGCGAACTTGACCCCGGCGGCGAGCAGCAGTCGCGCGATCGCGGTCGCGACCTTGTCACCACCGACAGCGCCGGCCAACGTGCGATGAATGGCGACGAACCCGTCGGCAGCCCAGGTCAGATAGCCGACCGGACCACTCAACTCGGGCAGTGCGTCGACGATCTCGCTGTCCGCGAAATCACCCCACCTGTCGGCGAATTCTTCGATCGGTGCGGTGAGATCCCATTCATGTTCGGCCTCGTCGGCCGCACGGTCGTCGATCAGCTTGGCGAGCGCCGCCCTTCGGGCTTCGATCGGCTCGAAACCTGCGAATACGTCGACACATTCGCGCAGCATCGCCAACGCAACCTCGCGGCGGTCACGGTCGGTGCCCGCCGTCTCCATCAGCGCCCAACCCGGCGGGCGCCAACGACCGTCCTGACCACGAACGAAGTTCCACCGCGGACGCGACGGTGTCAGTTCGGAACTCCGAAACGGATCGGTGACCGCGAAGACCATCTCGCCCCAATAGCCCGACCGCACAGCACATGAGCCGAGCAGAAATCCGAGCATGCCGTCGAGGGTTGTGGCAATACCGTTGTGCGGCTCGCGAAACCCGCGCTGCGAATCGACCGTCCACTCGCTGACCCGCGGATCTTCGACCAAACGCGCTGCCCGACTGTGCATCTCGTCGAGTAGCCCGGCGGGGATTCGCCACGGACCGAACGAATAGAGGTCGATGACGGGCTCAGCCGCATAGGAAAGCTCGAACTCGGGCGGCAGTGTAAAGCCCACGGAGTTTCCAAACGTGCTCACGTGGCGCAATCTACAGCCAGTGCGGTGTTCACCGAGGGTCAGCCGAGAGGTTTGCCTCCGACACCCCAGGCTTCACGGGGAATGTCGGTCAGGGTGACCCACACCGCGGCGGGATTCTTGCCCGTCGCCTCGGCATATGCGGCGGTAACCGCGGCGATCGCAGCGCGCTTCTGGTCGGCGGTCAATCCGGGCGTCTGGCTGATCTGAATCAAAGGCATGCGGCCATCCTGCCGCATACTCCTACGCGTCGGACGCGAGCAGCACGTCGGAATCGAAGCACGTATGTGTGCCGGTGTGGCACGCAGCGCCGATCTGATCGACGACGAGCAGAACGGTGTCGCCATCGCAGTCGAGGCGCACTTCGTGCACGTACTGCGTGTGACCGGACGTCTCGCCCTTCACCCAGTACTGCTGGCGCGACCGCGAATAGTAGGTCCCCTTGCGGGTTTCCAGGGTGCGAGCAAGCGCTTCGTCGTCCATCCAGGCGACCATCAGTACGTCACCTGTGCTGCGCTCCTGCGCTACTGCCGAAAACAGACCGGCGTCGTTGCGCTTCAATCGCGACGCGATGGACGGATCAAGACTCATACCCCAGTTATACCGGTGGGCCGATCAGCGGACGACGATGCCCTCCGCGCGCATGACGTCCTTGACCTCGGAAATTCGCAGGTCACCGAAGTGGAAAACGCTCGCAGCCAGCACCGCATCGGCCCCGGCCTCGACCGCGGGAGCGAAATGTTCGATCGCACCCGCACCACCACTCGCGATAACGGGGACGAAGACGGCAGCTCGGACCGCACGAATCATCGGCAGATCGAAGCCTGCTTTCGTTCCGTCCGCATCCATCGAGTTGAGCAGAATTTCCCCCACCCCGAGTTCGGCACCGCGCACCGCCCACTCGACGGCGTCGATACCGGTTCCCCGTTTTCCGCCGTGGGTAGTAACTTCCCAACCGGACGGCGTGTCGGGTTCACCGTCTGGAACCGTCCGCGCGTCCACCGACAGCACGATGCACTGCGACCCGAAGCGTTCGCTGAGTTCACGTAGCAATTCGGGGCGCGCGATGGCCGCGGTGTTCACCGACACCTTGTCGGCACCAGCTCGCAGCAGCCGGTCGACGTCGGCAACGCTGCGCACACCACCACCGACGGTCAATGGGATGAACACCTGCTCTGCCGTGCGGGTGACGACGTCGATCATCGTGCCGCGGTCCGACGTCGACGCTGTGACGTCGAGAAACGTCAGCTCGTCGGCACCTTGCGCGTCGTACGCCGCGGCGAGCTCCACCGGGTCGCCGGCATCGCGAAGGTTCTCGAAGTTGACGCCTTTGACGACACGACCGGCATCGACGTCCAAGCACGGAATGACTCTGACTGCGAGTGTCATAGTCCGATCCCTTCATCCGCACCAACAGACCCGATGATCCCAAGCAGTTCCTCGTGCACGCCCGGCGCGGCGGCAAGAACCGACCGCGACCCGATCGTCCACGGCATACCGGCAAGATCGGTGACGACGCCTCCAGCGGCGCGAACCTGCGCGACGCCCGCCGCGTTGTCCCACGGATGGTGACCGAAAACGACGGCACCGCCGAGAACACCAGCGGCTGCATAGGCAAGGTCGACACCGGTGGAACCGTGCATGCGCAGACGCGACGATTGTGAGCTCAATGCGCCGAGCAACAGATGTCGGTAGTCACCACGGATGACGCCGCGGCTGTCGACGTTGAACGCACCGAAGCCGATCATCGAGGACGAAAGCGACGCTCTTTTCAGGGCCGGGACCGGCTCGGCATTGCGATACAGCGGACCTTCAGGTCCTGCTGTGTAGCGCTCGCCGAGCAGGGGCAGCCAGGTCAGACCCAGCACCGGCTGACCCTCGTGCACAAGCGCAAGGAGCATGCCGCACAACGGAAGTCCGGCGGAGTAGTTGAACGTCCCGTCGATCGGGTCGAGCACCCACGACGTACCCGACGCCAGTTCCGGACCGCCGAATTCTTCGCCGTGAACTTCGATTCCGGTGCGGTCGAACAACTCTGTGGAAAGCCGACGTTCGAGTTCGAGGTCGACCGCGGTCGCGAAGTCGTTGGGCCCCTTCTGAACCGCGCTGGGAGCGCCGACGCCCGCGACGAACCGCTCGGACGCCGCATCCAGCAGTTCGCTTGCGACAGCGAGCAGTTCGGCGGGGTCAGCTGGCAGAGTCATCGGTTTCCGGCTACTTCGACACCGCGGCGAGAGCGTCCACAAGAGTGAATCGTCCGGCGTACAAGGCTTTTCCGACGATCGAACCCTCGACACCGTCGTCGACCAACGTCGCGATCGCTTCGAGGTCGGCGATGCACGAGACGCCACCGGACGCGATAACGGGGGCGCCGGTCGCCGCGCAGACCTCACGCAGCAGATCGAGATTGGGGCCGTTGAGCATGCCGTCGCGGCCGACGTCGGTGACGACGTAACGCGAGCAGCCGTCGCGGTCGAGACGCTCCAGCACCTCCCACAGGTCGCCGCCGTCGGTGACCCAGCCGCGGCCACGCAACTGGTAGCGGCCGTCGATCAGCCGGACGTCGAGGCCGACTGCGATCCGGTCGCCGTGCTTGGCAATCGAGCGTGCACACCATTCGGGATTTTCGAGTGCGGCCGTGCCGAGGTTCACTCGCGCGCAGCCGGTCGCCAACGCGGCTTCCAAGGACTCGTCGTCGCGGATGCCGCCGGACAGCTCGACCTTCACGTCGAGTTCGCCTACGACCTCGGCCAGCAGCTCACGGTTGGAGCCGCGCCCGAAGGCGGCGTCCAAGTCGACCAGATGGACCCACTCGGCGCCGTCGTTCTGCCACGCCAACGCGGCGTCACGGGGCGAACCGTAGCTGGTCTCGCTACCGGCAGCACCTTGGACAAGTCGTACGGCCTCACCGTTCGCAACATCGACGGCAGGCAAAAGAACCAGGCTCACGTGCGTAAACCCTACTGCGTCGGATGCGGGTCGGAGTGCTCGGGATCATCGGAATCACCGAACGCACGGTTCGTGATGCGTGTCGCAACGATGCCGAGTGCTGCGACTGCGGCGAACACTCCGATGATCGCTATCGCGAGCAGAACGCCGGGTGGTGCCGGAATCGAGACGACAAGCACAGCGGTGATGATCAGGACCAGGGTCGCCGCCCCGATCGAGAAGATCACCAGCTTGGCGTAGGACAGGTCGGGTCGTGAGCTGCCTTGTGTCACAGGCTGTTCACCCAGTTCTGGAGTA
The DNA here is from genome assembly GCF_043944905.1 of Antrihabitans spumae. Taxonomy (NCBI): domain Bacteria; kingdom Bacillati; phylum Actinomycetota; class Actinomycetes; order Mycobacteriales; family Nocardiaceae; genus Antrihabitans; species Antrihabitans spumae. The sequence continues at coordinate 87,850 of NZ_JBIMSN010000042.1, read as the reverse complement.
GGACCGCACCTGCGTCGCCCGACTTCTCGGGGTGGAACTGGGTAGCTGACAGCGGACCGTTCTCGACGGCGGCGAGGAAGGGTCCACCGTGTTCGGCCCAGGTCAGTTTCGGCGGCGCGAGCAGATCCGAGTCCGGCAGATCCCAGGTCTGAGCTGCGTAGGAGTGCACGAAGTAGAACCGAGTTGCGTCGTCGAGGCCTGCGAATAGCACACTCTGTGGTGGCGCAGCAACCGTGTTCCAGCCCATGTGCGGCAGCACAGGCGCTGGAAGCCGGCCAACGGTGCCTGGCCATTCGCCACACCCCTCGGTCTCTACCCCGAACTCGACGCCTCTGGCGAACAGGATCTGCATCCCGACGCAGATGCCGAGCACGGGTCGACCGCCGGCGAGCCGTCGGCCGATGATGCGTTCGCCCCTGACCTCGAGTAGGCCAGCCATGCACGCGGCATAGGCACCCACGCCAGGCACGACAAGCCCGTCGGCAGCGAGCGCGGTATCGAAATCGGACGTCACCTCGACCCGTGCCCCGACCCGCGCAAGCGCGCGCTGGGCGGAATGCAGGTTGCCGGAACCGTAATCGAGCAGCGCAACCGACTTCGTCATGCCACAAGGGTAAAGGGCACGGCGAGCGCGACTGCCACGGCGGCAACCACGAACGCCAACGAGTAACCCTGCACTGTCGCGAGGACCCCGAGCGAGAGTGCACCGATGCCGGTGCCGCCGTCGTACGCGATGTTCCACGCAGCGCTCGCCGAGCCGCGCCGGTAGGGACCGGCGGCAGCGAAGATGACGACGAGACTGTCGTTCTGGCAGGCACCGAAGCCGAGGCCGAGCAATGCCCCGCCCACGATCACTCCAAGTGCCCAGACGTCGCTGTGCAGCGCAAACGCGAGCAACGCGAGCCCCGTTGCGGCAACGGCCAGCGACGGTACGAGCAGTCGCCCCGGACCGAACCGATCCGACAGAGCTCCGGCCGCGTACCGACCTGCAACCTGAAATGCGCTCGTCGCGGCCAACGCGATAGTCGCAACGATCGCGACGTCATGGGTCGCGATGGGCACGAGGCTGGTGACGCCACCGAGTGCTGCGGCCAGCACGATCATCGCGAGCAGTGGGCCGAGCAGAGCCGTCAACGGCAGCCGGACCCGACGTTCGCCGTCGCCGCTCGACTTGGGATACACGTCCGGCAACAAGGCAACCGCTGCCATGGCTACCGTCGGGATGAGGGCACCGATGACGAAAACCGGAGCAGTCGAGGTGAGATCGACGAGCGCCAAGCCTGCGGGCAGACCGACAACCTGACCACCTGCCGATGCGATACCGATTGCAGCGCTTGCCCGTCCGATTTGATGGTCGGGCGTGATCTCGGCGACAAAGGCAGCGCCGGCGACGGTGATGAGCCCGAACCCGATGCCGCGGACTGCGGATATCCCGAGCACCGGAATCGCGTCGGTCGACAGGAGCAGCGCAAAGGCGGGCAGGCCGAGCAAGGCGGCTCCTGCGGCGAGGACACGGCGATAACCCCACGCTCGCAACAATTTCGGCGTTGCCAACTGCACAGCAACTGTCGCCGCCATGAACACCGCCGTGCTCGCACCGGCAATCGCGTCCGACTCACCGGACAGCGACAACGCAAGCGGCACAACGGGAAGCAGCATCGCCCAACCGCCGAACACCGCAGCACCGATACCAAGAATCGTCGGCAGTCCTCGTATGGAGAGCAGCGACGGCTGCCGTGGTTCGGACGCCACTAGCGCATCACAAAGTGCCCTTGGTGGACGGCACTCCGCTGACCCGTGGATCGGGCTCGACCGCCGCCCGCAGTGCACGAGCAACCGCCTTGTATTCGGCCTCGGTGATGTGGTGTTGATCTCGGCCGTAGAGCACCCGAACATGCAGTGCTATACGGGCATTGAGTGCGATCGACTCGAACACGTGGCGGTTGATCACCGTCGAGTAGGGCGCGCCGCCCTTTGCCGGGTCGCCGGGAATGATGGCGTGCAGCAGGTGATCCGGCTCGCCGGTGTGCATGCAGTAGGGGCGACCGGACACGTCGACGGCCGCGTGCACGAGCGTCTCGTCCATCGGAATGTAGGAGTCACCGAATCGGCGGATGCCGACCTTGTCCCCCAGTGCTTGGCCGAGCGCCTGGCCGAAGACGATCGCGGTGTCCTCGACCGTGTGATGCGATTCGATCTCGGTGTCGCCCTCGGCGTGCACTGTCAGGTCGAAACTGGCGTGCGTGCCGAGTGCGGTGAGCATGTGGTCGTAGAACGGCACGCCGGTGGAAATATCGACGATGCCCGTGCCGTCGAGGTCGAGCTCGACGACGATCGACGACTCCCTCGTCGTACGTTCGACTCTCGCTTTACGTGACATCAGCTCGCTCCACATTCTTTTGCAATTTCCGTAGCAACCAATTTCTCGCTGACCCGCAACAGTTCGTCATTCTCCGCTGCCAGGCCAATGGTCGCACGCAAATATCCTTCGATACCGACGTCGCGGATCAACACGCCCTCGTCGAGATAGTGCTGCCACGCTCGCGGTGCGTCGGCGAAGCGACCGTAGAGGACGAAGTTGGCATCACTGGGGACGACGTCGAAGCCGAGCTCGGTCAACCTCGCCATCACCCGATCGCGTTGCGCCGCAAGCTCTGCCACGCTGCCGAGCGTCTCGTCCGCGTGACGGAGGGCGGCACGAGCAGCGGCCTGCGTGACTACCGACAGGTGATACGGCAGGCGCACCAACAGCATTGCGTCGATGACGGCAGGAGCCGCGACGAGATAGCCGAGCCTCCCGCCCGCAAACGCGAAAGCCTTACTCATCGTTCGAGATACGACGAGCTTCGTCGGATACTTGTCGATCAACGTCACCGCACTCGGCGCTGCCGAAAATTCACCGTAAGCCTCGTCCAAGACCACGATTCCAGGCGCGGCATCGAGTATCGCCTCGAGGCCTTCGAGCGGAATGCTGTGTCCGGTCGGGTTGTTCGGACTCGTCACGAAAACGACGTCGGGTCGACGTTCGGTTATCGCCAGCACCGCGTAGTCGATATCGAGAGAGAAGTCGCCGTTGCGTTTGGCTTCGATCCATTCGGTGTTGATGCCGGTCGAAATGATCGGGTGCATCGAATACGACGGGACGAAACCGAGGGCACTGCGTCCCGGTCCGCCGAAGGCCTGCAGCAGTTGCAGCAGAATTTCGTTGGAGCCGTTGGCCGCCCACACGTTCGCCGTCTGCACGTCAACACCGGTCTGAGTTCGGAGGTACGCCGCGAGGTCGGTACGCAATGCGACAGCATCACGGTCCGGGTAGCGGTGCAGTTCGGCAGCCGCTGTACGAACCGATTCCGCGACATCGTCGATCAGAGCCTGCGTCGGCGGGTGCGGGTTCTCGTTGGTGTTCAACTGCACCGGCACGGTCAATTGCGGTGCACCGTACGGCGTTTTGCCACGCAGACTTTCGCGAATCGGCAGTTGGTCGAGGTGTACACCGGAGCCCGGAGCCGGGTTCACCGCTGATCCTGTCGCGGCCCACCGGCCAGGCTCTCGAACCGCAGCCGAACCGCTTCACCGTGTGCTGGAAGATCTTCCGCGTTCGCGAGCGTCACGACATGACCGGCGACCTCGTCGAGTGCGGCTTCCGAGTAGTCGACGACGTGGATGCCCCGAAGGAATGTCTGCACACTCAATCCGGACGAGTGCCGCGCGCAACCTGCGGTCGGCAGCACGTGATTGGAGCCTGCGCAGTAGTCGCCGAGGCTCACGGGCGACCAGGGCCCGACGAAAACCGCTCCGGCACTTGTCACTCGCGCCGCAACGGCGGAGGCGTCGGCGGTCTGAATCTCGAGGTGCTCGGCGGCGTAGGCGTTGACGACACGTAGGCCTTCGTCGATGTTCGGGACGAGTACGGTCCCGGATTGCCTGCCGGACAGGGCTGTTGCCACGCGCTCCTGGTGTTTGGTGACGTCGAGTTGGGCTGTGAGAGCGTCGTCGACGGCATCGGCGAGTTCGACACTGTCGGTGACGAGCACGCTTGCGGCGAGGACGTCGTGCTCGGCCTGACTGATGAGGTCGGCGGCAACGTGAACAGGGTCGGCGGTCGCATCGGCCAAGATCGCGATCTCGGTCGGGCCCGCCTCGGCATCGATACCGACCAGGCCGCGGCACAGCCGCTTGGCTGCGGTGACGTAGATGTTGCCTGGCCCGGTGATGAGGTCGACGGGTTCGAGTTCGGCAGAGTCGGTATCGGTTCCGCCGTAGGTGAGTAGCGCGACCGCCTGTGCGCCACCGACCGCCCACACCTCGTCCACGCCCAGCAATTTGGCTGCAGCCAGGATCGTCGGGTGGGGCAGACCGCCGAACTGCGCCTGCGGCGGCGATGCGACGACGAGGGAGTCGACCCCTGCCGTCTGGGCCGGAACTACGTTCATCACGACGCTCGACGGGTAGACAGCGTTGCCGCCGGGCACGTAGAGGCCCACCCGAGCAACAGGAATCCAGCGTTCGGTGACGGTGCCCCCGGGGACCACCTGGGTCGTCCTGTCGGTCCGCCGCTGGTCGGCGTGGACCAGGCGCGTGCGCTCGATCGCAACCTCGAGTGCCGCGCGAATCGCGGGATCGAGCTCGTCGAGAGCGCGCTGCAACTGGTCTGCCGGCACCCGGACCGTCGTCGGGGCGACGCCGTCGAACTTCTCGCTGAACTCGTTCGCCGCCTCGACACCGCGGTCGCGAATGGCCTCGACCACGGGACGAACCTGATGCAGTACCGAGTCCACGTCCACTCCGCCACGCGGTAGCGCGGCACGAAGTTCGGCCGTTGTGGTGGTTCGACCGCGCAGATCGACGCGGGCGAGCTGGGTACGGGCTGGCATCGGTTTCCTCTCGAGACTGACGCACCGGACAGGGCCTTAACGTCCTTGGGACGCCCTTGGCGCACTACAAGGATACTTCCAGCGCATTCGCGGCCCGACCGAGCCGACTGATCGGCCGTCCGGGCCGACTCACATGTCCAGACCGAGGTCGAGGACCGAGACCGAGTGCGTCAACGCACCGATTGCCAGGTAGTCGACGCCGGTGCTTGCGTATTCGGCTGCGACGTCGAGTGTCAGACCGCCCGACGATTCGAGCTTGGTCTGCGGCGCGTTGGTGTTGCGGCGCTGCACGGCCATCTGGGTCTGCCAGAGCGGAAAGTTGTCGAGCAAGACCAGTTCGACGTTCTCGGCGAGGACGGCATCGAGTTGTTCGAGGCTGTCGACCTCCACCTCGCACGCGATGTCGGGGCGAAGCTCACGCACAGCACGCAGGGCCGCGACGACCGACCCCGCCGCGACAACGTGGTTGTCCTTGATCAAAGCGGCATCGCCCAGGCCCATGCGGTGATTGACGCCGCCACCCATCCGGACGGCGTACTTCTCGACGGCACGGAGTCCGGGGAGTGTCTTGCGGGTGTCGCGAATCTTGCAGTGGGTTCCTTCGACGGCATCGACCCACTCTGCGGTCGCGGTTGCGATACCGGACATGTGGCACAACAAGTTCAGCATCGTGCGCTCGGCGGTGAGCAGTTGCCGAGTCGGCGCCAGCACGCTCAGCACCGTGGTGCCCTTGTCGACTCGGGCGCCGTCGAGCAGTCGTTCGGTGACCTCGTACTTGCCTGCGCCGATCACCTCGTCGAGTACGAGCAGCCCGACGTCGATCCCGGCGACGGTTCCCGGCGAACGCGACACGACGGACGCCTTTGCAACCGCATCCTCGGGAACGGTTGCGGCACTGGTCACGTCGGGTCCGTAGCGGAGGTCTTCTTCCAAAGCGGTCCGGATCACCCGCATCACGTCTTCGAGCAAATCCGAGTCGAGTGATAGAGAGTCTTCGACCATCTCAGCGCACCTTTTCAAGAGTCTGTTGGGAAATCCGAAGTTCGCCGCCCTCGTCCATCCGGATCGGAATGCTGTGCCGCTGTACGTCACTGGTTTCCGTATAGTCCGACCGGGTATGGCAGCCGCGGCTTTCCAGCCGAGCCGAGGCAGCGAGGACCAACGCGTTCGCTGTGACGGTGAGTGCCGAATCTTCGAGCGCCGTAACGTCTCCCGATCCCCATTTCGGAGCCGCGACCAGTTGGGTATAGGCATTCGTCAGACCGGCATTGTCGCGAACGACCCCTGCGTTGTCCGTCATCAACTGCTGGACGTGCGCGCGAGGCAGTCGCGCGGTCGCCCACAACACCGAGTCACGTACCTGGGCGGTGATGCCCTTGCGTTCCGCTGCCGCGATGCCAGCACGCTCGCCGACGACAAGCCCTTCGAGAAGACTGTTGGACGCCAATCGATTTGCGCCGTGCAGGCCTGTGCGTGCGACCTCACCCGCGGCATACAGCCCGGGCACACCGGTGTGACCGTTCACGTCGGTCACGACGCCGCCGCACTGATAGTGCGCCGCGGGGGCGACCGGGATCAGCTGCGTGGTCGGGTCGATACCGGCAGCGAGACAGGATGCGGTGATCGTCGGAAAGCGTTGCGCGAAGCCGTCGATGCTGCGTGCATCCAGGAAGACGTGATCAGTGTCGAGCTGTCGAAGGCGAGCTGCGATAGCCTTCGACACCACGTCGCGCGGGGCGAGATCTCCGCGCGGATGTACACCGGCCGTCACCGAATTACCCTCGGTATCAACCAGCTTCGCGCCTTCACCACGGACCGCTTCGCTGATCAACGGGCGTCGACCGACCCCACCGGATGCGAACAACACAGTCGGGTGGAACTGAACGAACTCGATGTCGGCGACAGTCGCGCCGGCGTCGAGTGCGAGCGCCACTCCGTCTGCCGTCGCACCGGGTGGGTTGGTGCTGCACGCGTACAGCTGACCGAGCCCACCCGTAGCGAGCAGTACCGAGGGCGCATGTACGACGCCGTAACCCTTGTCGGACAGCACGATTACACCTTGCACTCCCGACATCGGGTCGGTGACGATCCGTGCCGCAGCAGCGCCGAACAAGACCGGCAGGCCTGCCGCGTTGAGAGCGCGCTGCACTTCGGCACCGGTCGCGTCGCCGCCCGCGTGAATGATGCGGCGCGTGCTGTGGCCGCCTTCTCGGGTCCGCGAGACCTTGCCGTCTCGACCGAGATCGAACACGGCTCCGAGGTCGGTCAACGATGCGATGGCGTCCTGACCACCGGACACGATGGATTCGACCGCAGCAAGGTCGCAGAGACCCGCACCGGCTTCCATCGTGTCCTTCACGTGGGACGCAACCGAATCGCGCTTCGGCGCGACGACGGCGATGCCGCCCTGCGCGTATTGCGTCGACGTGTCGGTCGGTCCGCCTTTGCTCAGGGTCAGGACGCGCAACCCGCGCAGCGATGCCGCGCGGGCAGCCGTCAGCCCTGCGACGCCACCGCCGACGACGATGAGATCGGCTTCGGCTTCCCACGAGATCGGCAGCCTGCGGTCCGCGAACCATGCGCCCGCAGTGATCTGGTCGGGTGTCAGAGCTCCCCCGGTCCCCCCCGATCCCGTTGTCACTCGCCCCCGCCAGGAGTGCCGATCTCGATCATTCGCTGCACGGAACCCCGCGCCAACTCGGCAGTTTCGGGGTCGACGTGCACCTCGTCCTTGCCTTCGATCAAGCAACGCAACAGCGCCGCTGGAGTGATCATCTTCATGTACTTGCAGGACGCACGGTCGTTGACCGCCTGGAAGTCGATGCCGGGTGCGGCTTTTCGGAGTTGGTGCAACATCCCGATCTCGGTCGCGACAAGCACTTCCTTCGACTTCGCGACCTTGGCGGCGTCGATCATGCCGCCGGTGGACAGGATGTGCACACGATCGGCTGGGAAGGCCCCTTCGCCCGCGAGATAGAGAGCCGATGTGGCGCAACCGCATTCGGGGTGCACGAACAGTTCCGCGTTGGGGTGCGCCTTTGCCTGTGCCGTCAGTTCGTCGCCGTTGATGCCGGCGTGTACGTGGCACTCCCCTGCCCAGATGTGCAGGTTCTTGCGGCCGGTGATGCGCTTGACGTGCGCGCCGAGGAACTGGTCGGGAAGGAAGAGCACGTCACGATCCGGATCGACGGACGCGACGACGTCGACGGCGTTGGACGACGTGCAGCAGATGTCGGTCAACGCTTTGACCTCGGCAGTGGTGTTCACGTAGGAGACGACGACTGCGTCAGGGAACTCCGCCTTCCAGGCGCGGAGATCGTCGGCGTTGATGGAGTCGGCCAGCGAGCACCCTGCGCGCGCATCGGGAATCAGCACCGTCTTGGTCGGGCTGAGGATCTTCGCGGTCTCTGCCATGAAGTGGACACCGCAGAAGATGATCGTGCCCTCGGTCGCCTCGGCAGCGATCCGCGACAGAGCGAGCGAGTCGCCGACGTGATCGGCAACATCCTGGATCTCCGGCAGTTGGTAATTGTGCGCGAGGATCGTCGCATCGGCTTCACGTGCGAGTCGCTTGACCTCGTTCGCCCACTCCGGCGTCCCGGTCAGGCCGGTGAACCCACCCGGGCCGTCCACGATCTGAGATTCCAGCAGTGTCGTCGCCATGTCGACTCCTTCCACGTCCCCGGTGGCTGTGCCGAGTTCGCGTTCTCGAGGTTTTCGACTTAGGATCGAAAACATGCTTCATAGTAGCACCATCCACGAATCGCTCACCGCGGTGTTCCAAGTTAGACACTTCGACGAGCGTCCTGGAGTCGACGAGCGAGCCGAGCTCGCGGTCCTACTCTGGCAACGCGCGCTGGACCCGCAAGCCGGGACCTGGTCGCTGCCCGGCGGAAAGCTTCGCGACGACGAAGACCTCACCACATCGGCGCGACGGCAACTCGCCGAAAAGGTCGACGTCCGCAACCTTGCCCATCTCGAGCAGCTGTCGGTTTTCAGCGATCCCTGCCGCGTGCCTGGCCCACGAAGGATCGCGTCGACGTTCCTCGGGTTGGTGCCGTTGACCACCGATCCGCAACTACCGCCCGACACCCGCTGGCACTCTGTGTGGTCGCTGCCGGAGATGTCGTTCGACCACAGCATCGTCGTCGAACACGCACGGACACGGCTGGCCGCCAAGCTGTCCTATACGAACATCGCATTCGCCCTCGCACCGCCGACGTTCACCATGTCCACACTGCGCGAAATCTATTGCGCTGCACTTGGATACGACGTGGACACCACCAACCTGCAGCGCGTCCTCAGCCGCCGCAAGGTGATCACACCGACAGGGACGACGTCCTCCCCCGGACCGGCAGGTGGTCGACCGGCCGCGATGTACCGGTTCACCGATTCACAGATCCGCGTCACCGACGAGTTCGCTGCCCTGCGGCCGCGGGTATGAGCAAGATCCGCAAACGCAGTTCGTCCGTCACCAACCAGTCGAGAGATTCCGGCTACTCGACCATTCGTTCGGGTCAACGTCGACGTTGTGCGATGGGTCCGTGTTCGGCCGCGCGACCCCCAGATCGTCGCGAGGACTCATCGCCGCAAGGACGAGGACTGCCAGGCTGGCGAACAGCGGCTGGACCAGCAGAACGACCGGTGTCCCGACGCTCGGCGCAATGGCAACTATTTGATCGAGCGCGGGTGAATCGACGTGCGGAAACCGAAGCGTCGCAACAAATTCCGCGAAATACTTCATCGCGACGACGCCGACCGCCGAACCGAGCAGCAAGCCGAGATACAGCACCGGCCCGCGATTCGCCCGCAGCTGCCAGCCTGCGACCGCGGTCAGTATTCCGACGACCGCGCCGATACACCCGAACATCGCCAGACTGTCGAATTGGTGCGCGCTCTCCCCGGTCAGTGCGGCGCCACTGTCGGGCCCGACGACGACGAAATGTTCAGCGGGCGCGATGAAAGCCCAGATCACGGCTCCGAGCAAACTGACGACGACGGTGCCGATGGCAACCAACGCAGCGGCAGTCGGGTCGCTGCGGCGGTCCGTACTCGGACCCCTCGCAGCCGTCACCGCTGGTGCAGATCTGCAGAGTCGATCACGCCGTGCCGGGAACATTTGGCCCACCAGCCGTCCGGACTGACCTGAACGACCATGCGCCGACCGCACTCCTCACAGAAGCGCGGCGGTTCCAAACCCAGCGCTGCGGCGGCCGGAACTGTGTCCTCGTGACCGGGAACGATCCGCAGACCCGTGAACGGGTTGTAGCGCTCATCCATACCGACAGATGATGTCACGTCTCTACAGCGTGTCGTTGAGAGCCTTGATCGGCATCTGCAGCTCGACGAGCAGATTCAGATCCTGCTCCGCGGGCCGGCCGAGCGTGGTCAGGTAGTTGCCGACGATGACGGCATTGATGCCGCCGAGGATGCCCTGCTTGGCACCGAGGTCGCCGAGTGTGATTTCGCGGCCGCCTGCAAAGCGCAGGATGGTTCGCGGAAGGGCAAGCCGGAACGCGGCGACGGACTTGAGCGCCTCGCTCGCGGGCAGCACCTCGAGGTCGCCGAACGGCGTACCCGGGCGCGGGTTGAGGAAGTTCAGTGGAACCTCGTCGGGCTCGAGCTCGGCAAGGTTCGCCGCGAACTCGGCGCGCTGTTCCAGGCTTTCGCCCATGCCGAGGATGCCGCCGCAGCAGACCTCCATGCCAGCGGCGCGGACCATACGCAGCGTCTCCCAGCGCTCTTCCCACGTGTGCGTCGTGACGACGTTCGGGAAATGCGAACGGGACGTTTCGAGGTTGTGGTTGTAGCGATGCACGCCCATCGCGGCGAGCTGGTCGACCTGCTCCTGGGTGAGCATGCCGAGCGAGCACGCGATCTGAATGTCGACCTCGTTGCGGATCGCCTCGATACCGGCAGCGACCTGCGCGAGCAGTCGCGCATCCGGACCACGGACGGCGGCGACGATGCAGAACTCGCTCGCACCGCTCTTGGCTGTCTGCTTCGCTGCTTCGACAAGGCTGGGGATGTCGAGCCACGCCGCGCGCACAGGCGACTGGAACAGACCGGACTGCGAGCAGAAGTGGCAGTCCTCGGGGCAACCGCCGGTCTTGAGGCTGATGATGCCCTCGACCTCGACCTCAGGGCCGCACCACTTCATCCGAACGTCGTGGGCGAGACCGAGCAGATCTTCGAGTCGGTCGTCGTCGAGACGCAACACCTCGAGAACCTGCTCTTCGGTAAGTCCCACACCACGTTCGAGCACCTGCTCGCGTGCAGTGGCGAGGATGTCGAGCCGGGCAGGTGCCTGCGTCATGCGGTTTTCCCTTCGGGTGCAACTTGAACGGTGTTCAGGCTAGGGTAGCGACAACCCGTAGTCAAAACAGGGCTGCAGTCGACAGGGTGTGTTCAACCAGGAGGTATTCGTGCAGCTGCGTCGACACGACGTGCTCGATGGTGCGATCGCGATCCTCGACGAGTACGGACTCGCCGACCTCACGATGCGGCGGCTGGCAAGTTCGCTGCACGTTCAGCCCGGCGCTCTGTACTGGCATTTCCCGAACAAGCAGACGCTGCTCGGCGCGGTTGCCGACCGCATCCTCGAACCGATCGACGCTCCGGTGACGGCCGTCAGTTGGGACGGTCAACTTCTCGAGCTCGCTCATCGACTGAGAGACGCTCTGCTCTCCATTCGCGACGGAGCGGAATTGGTCTCCGCCACCTACGCGTCGCGGCTCACGACAACGCAGGCGCGCGAGAAGTTCGTCAAAGCCGCACTGCGAGCGGGGATGCCGCGGTCCGAAGCCGAGCTTGCCGCATACACACTGCTTTACTACGTACTCGGCCACACCGTCGACGAACAGTCACGTATGCAGATGGACTCCTACGGCGCGCTCACCGAAGACGCCTCTCCCCTGTTCGAAACTCCGGATGCGACAGCACGATTCGACTTCGGTCTGCAACTGTTCGTCGGTGGCGTTCGCAATCGCCTCGGAGACCGGGTCAGGGCCTAGCTGCGCGACCGCGGCAACGGGGGACCCTGCGCAACCCACAGTAGGCCCACCTGATTTCCTGCGGTCAGGGACCGCTTTGCTCCGAATCCTGCTGGCTCCCTGTGTCGTCGATTCGCAGCAGAAATGGCGCAACATTGTCCGCGATCGCGGCGTTGTAGTCGAGAGATCTCTGAATGGGGTTCGCATGTCCGGTGTTGCGCATCCGCACCACGAGCAGCAGGCCCTGCGGTCCCGCTGTCTCCTCGGTCAGGACCTGCTCGGTGTACTCGACATCGACGACGTCGTCGTCGAGCGCACGGCGAGGTCGCAGATAGACGATCATGGGCCGACGTTTGTCATCATGCGGCTCTGCCAGAGCCTCGAGATTGTCGACGGCGCCGGACGCCACGATTACTTTGAACTGCGCCTCGATCAGCCCGTTGCTCGCAGCATTGCGGGACAGCAACTTGTCGTGCAGCACCTCGGCGACCGCGTCGACGAACTCGACCGGATCCACCTTCCAACCGGGCGAGTACAGATCCCAGAACCGATCACGCCGCGCACCCATTTCGACCAGAAAGCGCAACGACCGACTTTCTCTCGCACCGGGGACCCAACCCATCCATCGGAGCATGTTCTCGCCCGTGTCCCGCTTGTCCGACCGAACGGCGTGCAAGCTCACCGGCGTGCAATCCAGCAATACGCCGATCAAATTTATGTCGGTCTCCTGATGGATATGCTCGGCCACTTCGAGGGCAACGACTCCACCCATGCTGTGACCCGCGACGAACAGATTGTCGATACCCTCCTGATCGGCCCGCTCGGCAATGATCCTGCTGATCACCTGGGTGTCGATACCCCCGTTGTCGTATTTGACGACCCACACACGCCCGATCGCCGCCAGCGACGGCAACGCCGCGGCCGTTGGACCCGCATCCAAACTTCCGAGTCCGACGAGGTCGACAACAGCGGTGTACCGCTTGTCCGGATCTGCCGAATCGAATACCTCGTAAACCTCGGGCCGGGTCAAGGCCAGACGATCACGCTCGGGTAGCACGTCGACGTTCCAGTACTGAGCGAATGCCGCAGCGAACCCGAGCACGACAAGTAGTACTCGAATCAGGACGCGACGCGAGCGGCCTAGTGTCCGCCACCGTCTGCCAAACCGGGTTTCCCGCAACCGGGCTATCCGGTTGGCATCGTCCCAATCGGAGACCGTCGACGGATGTCGAAAAACCTGCTCGGACATTTGAATTCATGATACGCACGCCGCACCCCGGAGCCGGGCGACCATTCCCGGCGAGAGCCGTCCTGACGGGTCAGTCGCTGAGCACCGCGAGTTGCCTGATCTTGTTCATCGCATCGAGCGCTGCAACCTTGTACGACTCGGCCAGCGTCGGGTAATTGAACACAGCATCCACCAGGTAGTCGACGGTTCCGCCGCAGCCCATGACGGCTTGGCCGATGTGGATCAATTCGGTCGCCTGAGTGCCGAAGATGTGCACGCCAAGCACTTTTCGATCACTCGGCGAGACGACGATCTTGAGCACACCGTACGAGTCGCCCACGATCTGTCCGCGCGCAAGTTCGCGATAGCGGGATATCCCGACCTCGAACGGAACCTTCTCCTCGGTGAGTTCGTGTTCGGTCTTTCCGACGAAACTGATCTCCGGAATCGTGTAGATGCCGATCGGCTGCAACTCGTTCATCTCGTGCACCGGTTCGCCACACGCATGGTGTGCCGCAAGCCGCCCCTGTTCCATGGATGTTGCTGCGAGAGCAGGGAATCCGATCACATCGCCGACCGCGTAGATGTGGTCGACCGAGGTACGGAAATGCTCGTCGACCTTGATGCGTCCGCGATCGTCGGCTGCGAGACCGGCGTTCTCCAGCTGCAATTGCTCTGTAACACCCTGTCGCCCTGCCGAATACATGACGCATTCGGCCGGGATCTTCTTGCCGGACTCGAGATGCGTGACCGCACCCTTCGCGTACTTCTCGACCGCCGAGACGGTCTCGCCGAAGCGGAACGTGACAGCCAAGTCGCGCAACTGATACTTGAGCGCTTCGACGACCTCACGGTCGCAGAATTCGAGAATGTTGCCGCGCCGTTCGATGACGGTGACCTTCGTGCCGAGCGCGGCGAACATCGACGCGTACTCGATACCGATGACACCAGCGCCGACCACGACCATCGTCTGCGGGATCTGCGCCAGGTCGAGGATGCCGTCGGAATCGATGATCGTTTTGTTGTCGAACTCGACCGTCGAGGGCCGCGCCGGCTTGGTGCCGGTCGCGATGATGATCTTGTCCGCCGACGCGACGCGGTTCTGGCCGGTTCCGTCCTGGATTTCTATGGTGTTGGGATCGGTGAAATGCCCCTGACCGGTCAGCAGCGTCACGTGGTTGCGGGAAAGCTGGCTGCGGATCACATCGATCTGTCGACCCATCACATGATTCGTGCGTGCCATCAGGTCTTCTTTGGTGATGTCTTCCTTGACTTTGTAAGCCGTGCCGTACATTTCGCGCTGACTCATACCGGTGAGGTAGACAACCGCTTCGCGCAACGTTTTCGACGGAATTGTGCCGGTGTTGATGCAGACGCCGCCGATCATGTTTCGCAATTCGACGATGGCAACCTTCTTGTCCAGTTTCGCCGCCGCGATAGCTGCTCGTTGTCCGCCGGGCCCGGAGCCCATGACCAATACGTCGAAGTCACTCATCGGAGCATTGTCGCAAGGACAGGGTCACACCGCAGCGACCTTGGATGCAACGGACCGTAAACAGCTCGGGTCGCGGCTCGGCCGGTGGAGTTACGCCGTTCGGCTGCCGAGTACACAAAACTCGTTGCCTTCCGGATCTGCCAGCACCACCCGCGACACGTCGTCGCCTTGACCGACGTCAGCGCGGGTCGCGCCGAGAGCGAGCAATCGCTCGACCTCCACGTTCTGATCGTCCGGTCGAAAGTCGAGGTGCAGCCGATTGAAACCGACTTTGTGGTCGGGTACCGGCAGGAACAGCAGACCAGGAAGGGTCGTCGGGGTGCGCCTGATCTCGATGCAGTCGTCTTCGGCGTCGAATACGGCCCACCCGAGCGCATCGCACCAGTTCGCGAGGGTTGTCGGATCGAGCGCGTTCACTATGACCTGTTCGAATTCCAATGCCATGACAGTCACATACCCAATCCCGGAATTTTGATGTCGGCAATTATCAGATGGATGCTGCCATCGATGACCTCGAACGACTCGGTGATCTGAGCGGTCGCCAGAGTCGTGGTCCCTACTCCTGCATCGAGCAGGTACTTTGCGACGACGGCGTTTCCGTTCTCGGTCGTCGAGTAGTCCCGAATCCGCTGAATGACCTTGTACTGCAGACCGTTCCGCAGGTCGTTCGACAACTGCGCGCCGGAGTATCCGGTCTGGATGCCGACCTCGTACCGCTTGGCATCCGGCGCGAATTTCACATCGTCGGGATTGTGCGTGACCAGCGCCTCGACGTAGGCGCGCGCTTGCTGTTCGCGCGGACTGTCATCGGGGACGGGCGCAGCGGCTGCGACACCGGTGGGCATGGCGATCACAGCGGCGACCGCGGGTAGACAGAGGTTTCTGAGATAGCGCATGCGCCACCATATCCACGTCCTCGCGGGATACGGTGACGCTCAGCGCCCACTATCGGCGTTTTGGGACGGAATCCCGTCCCAAAACCTCACGAATGGGTCATGAGCGTGTGTCCCACCGAGCCAACCACTCCGCGTCGAACCAACCGGTCGCTGCGGTGACGAAAGTTTCGCGTTCGAAGGCCCCGGCACCTTCCGGTACCGACCCGACGATGCCGATTCCCGTCACCCGCGGCAGATCTTCGAGGTTGCACTCCGCGGCAAGATCCGGCACCGCCGGCCAGGACCCGACGACCAGACCCGAACACGAAACACCTGCTGCAGCAAGGGCACTCACCGTCAGTGCGCTGTGATTCAAGGTCCCGAGACCGGCCGCAGCGACGACCACAACGGCAGCGTCCAACTCCACGGCGAGATCGACCACGGTGAACCCCCGGTCCCCGAGCCCGACCAACAACCCGCCGGCACCCTCGACGAGGGTGACGTCGTGCTCCGAGTCGAGCTTGCGGACCGTCGACACCACGTCAGCGAGCAGCAACGCGGGTAGCCTACTCCGGCGTGCGGCGGTATCAGGCGCAAGCGGATCCGGGTAGCGAGCCAACTCGACCAGCGTTTCAGTCCCCGAAAGCCGTTGGATGTCAGCAAGATCGCCGGGCTCATCGACCCCGATACCGGTCTGCGCCGGCTTGCACACGGCGACAGAGCGGCCGGACGCTGCGACAGCCGCCGCCAACGCTGCTGTGACAACTGTCTTTCCGACGCCGGTCGAGGTGCCGGTGACCAGGAGAATCGTCACGTCGCCGACGCGGCGAGGACGTCGTCGAGAACGTGCTCGATGGTAGTCAGCTCGGTAGCGGTCAGGTTTGCACGTGCCGTCAGACGCAAGCGCGACGTGCCCTCCGGTACCGACGGTGGTCTGAAACATCCGACGCTGAGCCCGTTTTCGCGGCAAGCCGCCGCAGCGTCGAAGGCGCGCTGCGGGTCACCCAGGATCACCGACACTACCGCCGAAGGTGGCACCTCGACGCCCGCGATGCGCGCGATGTCGGCGGCACGATCCAGCACCGCCTGCGCCCGATACGGTTCGCGGCGCAGCACACCCAGCGCGGCGCGCGCAGCACCGACCGCAGCGGGAGCCAGCCCGGTGTCGAAGATGAAGGTCCGTGCGGTGTCGACCAGGTGCGCACACACGCGTCCGCTTGCGAGCACGACGCCGCCCTGACTTGCCAACGACTTCGACAGCGTCGCGGTGACGACGACATCTTCTTGGCCTTCGAGACCCAATTCGTGCACGAGTCCCCGCCCGCCGGACCCCCTGACGCCGATCCCGTGCGCTTCGTCGACGACGAGCACCGCACCGTATCGACGGACCAGCTTGTGCATCTCGCGCAGCGGTGCGAGGTCGCCGTCGGCACTGAACACCGAATCGGTCAGCACGAGCGCACGTTCTTCGGTCCGATCGCGTAGCGCGGCTTCGATCGCGCCGAGGTTTCCATGCGGAGTGACCTCCACACGCGCTCGTGACAGCCGACAAGCGTCGACGAGCGAGGCATGGCTGCCCGCATCGGACACGACGAGCGAACCCTTGCCCGCCAGCGCAGTGACAGTACCGAGATTGGCCGCATAACCGCTCGCGAAGACGAGTCCCGCTTCGGCTCCGACGAATTCGGCCAGCTCCGATTCGAGCAACGCGTGCTCGGTTGTCGATCCGGTCACCAACCGCGATCCGGTCGAGCCCGTCCCCCACCGCCTGAGCGAGGCAATGGCACCGTCGATCACATCGGGGTGCCGAACCAAGCCCAGGTAGTCGTTGGACGCGAGGTCGATGAGTCCAGTCGCCGGTGTGCGCGGTCGAAGTTCACGACGCAACCCGGCGGCGCGACGTTCGCTTTCGCGATCGTCGAGCCAGCTCAGCGCGTCTTTATCGGATCCCACGGTTCAGCAGCATACGCGACTTGAACGGTGTTCAAGCAAGAGGTTCAAGCAAGCGGTTCAAGTAAGCCCCTCACACCGCCTGCGACGCCGCGACCATCGCGGCTGCGATGCGCTCGACCTCGTCGGGGGTACAGATGTAGGGCGGCATCGCGTAAATCAGATTGCGGAACGGCCGCAGCCAGACCCCTGCGTCCACCGCGGCATCGGTGGCGGCCTGCATGTCGACCGGACGGTCCAACTCGATGACGCCTATGCCGCCGAGCACCCGAACCTCGACGACGCCGGGCAGCTCTCGGGCAGGCGCAAGGCCCCGCTCGAGCCCGGCTGCGAGTGCGGCGACCTCGTCACGCCAATCCCGCGAGAGCAGCAATTCCACCGATGCGACCGCCACGGCGCAGGCAAGCGGATTACCCATAAACGTCGGACCGTGCATCAGTCCGCCGTGTGCCGCGGAGATCGAATCGGCAATACGCGACGTGCAAACGGTCGCGGCGAGGGTGAGATAACCACCGGTCAACGACTTGCCGACGCACATGACGTCCGGACTGACGCGAGCGTGATCCGCAGCGAACAACTCCCCTGTGCGCCCGAATCCGGTTGCGATCTCGTCGAACACCAGCAGTACGTCGTGCTCGTCGCACAGCCGGCGCAACTCGGTGAGGTAGCGCGGATCGTGGAACCGCATGCCGCCCGCACCTTGGACAACCGGCTCGACTATCACCGCGGCCACCTCGTCGGCGTGTTCGCCGAGGAGGTTGCCGAACTCCTCGACGTACTCCGGGTCGAATTCTCGCGGCGGCTTCGGCGCGAAGATCTGGTTCGCCAGAATGTCGGTCCACAACGAGTGCATGCCGCCCTCGGGATCGCAGACGCTCATCGGCGTGAAGGTGTCGCCGTGGTACCCGCCGCGCCACGTCAGCAACCGGGTTTTGCGGTCGCGGCCGACGCTGCGCCAATACTGCAGACACATCTTGACGGCGACCTCGACCGAGATCGAGCCGGAATCGGCGAGGAATACCCGATCCAATCCGGGTGGCGTCAGGTCGACGAGAAGCTTGGTCAACCGCACTGCGGGTTCGTGCGTCAACCCACCGAACATGACGTGGCTCATCAGCTGCGCCTGCTCGGTCAGGGCCGCGTCGAGCACTGGGTGGCGGTAGCCGTGAATCGCCGCCCACCAGGAACTCATGCCGTCGATCAGCTCCCGACCGTCCGCAAGCGTGAGCCGCGTTCCCTGCGCGCTCGCCACGACGAGGGGACGCGTCGACGCCGGAAATCCGCCGTACGGATGCCACACGTGAGCCGCATCGATGTTCGAGATCTCGTCAGCGGTCATTTTCACAGCCTTCACGGGCACCGACAGTAACCGTGGGCTGCCTGACCCGCGAGTAACGACGACGCCCAGTAGGGTTTGGACATGGTCAAGCCCGATAGCGAGCACGCCGAACCGCACCCGCTGGCGGTCTGGCCGGGTACCGCTTACCCACTGGGCGCCACCTACGACGGGGCGGGCACGAACTTCTCGATCTTCTCCGAAGTCGCCGATGCGGTGGAGTTGTGCCTGATCGCCAAGGACGGCACCGAGACGCGTATCCCGGTCGAAGAGGTCGACGGGTTCGTCTGGCACGCCTACTTACCTTCGGTTGCCCCTGGTCAGCGCTACGGGTGGCGGGTGCACGGCCCGTACGAGCCCGAAAACGGCCACCGGTGCGACCCGAGCAAATTGCTGCTCGATCCGTACGGCAAGGCGTTCGACGGCAAATTCGACGGCGACTCGTCGCTGATCACCTACGGCGAAGACACCCTCGGGCACACCATGAGCACCGTGGTGATCAACCCGTTCTTCGACTGGGCCAACGACCGCGCTCCGAAGCGGGCGTACCACGACACCGTGATCTACGAAGCACACGTAAAAGGCTTGACTGCAACACATCCCGGCATTCCCGAGGAATTGCGCGGAACGTATGCCGGGCTCGCGCATCCGGTGGTCATCGACTATCTGAAGACCTTGGGCGTCACCGCAATCGAGCTCATGCCGGTGCACCAGTTCATGCAGGACCAGACCCTGCTCGACCAGGGTCTGCGAAACTACTGGGGATACAACACCTTCGGGTTCCTTGCACCCCACAACGAGTACGCATCGGCCGACAAGCCCGGCGTGACGGTGTCGGAGTTCAAGGCGATGGTGCGAGCCTTCCATGCCGAAGGTATCGAAGTGATCCTCGACGTCGTCTACAACCACACTGCCGAAGGCAACCACAAAGGTCCGACCATCAATTTCCGCGGCATCGACAACGCCGCGTACTACCGACTCGTCGACGACGATCTCGCGATGTACATGGACTACACCGGAACGGGCAACAGCCTCAACGCCCGCCATCCGCACACGCTGCAGCTCATCATGGATTCGCTGCGGTACTGGGTGCTGGAGATGCATGTCGACGGCTTCCGCTTCGACCTCGCGTCGACCCTCGCGCGCGAACTGCACGATGTGGACCGGCTGTCCGCGTTCTTCGATCTCGTACAACAGGATCCGGTCGTCAGCCAGGTCAAGTTGATCGCCGAACCGTGGGACGTCGGCGAGGGCGGCTATCAGGTCGGCAACTTCCCCGGACTGTGGACCGAATGGAACGGCAAGTACCGCGATACCGTGCGCGACTACTGGCGCGGCGAGCCTGCGACGTTGGGAGAGTTCGCATCTCGGCTCACCGGCTCGTCGGACCTGTACGAGGCAACCGGTCGACGACCAAGCGCAAGCATCAACTTCGTCATCGCGCACGACGGCTTCACGCTGCGAGATCTCGTCTCCTACAACGAGAAGCACAACGAGGCCAACGGTGAGGACAACAACGACGGAGAGAGCCACAACCGTTCGTGGAACTGCGGCGTGGAAGGTCCGACGGACGACCCCGACGTACTCGAACTACGCGCGCGGCAGAGCCGCAACATCCTCGCCACGTTGCTGCTGAGTCAGGGCACGCCGATGCTCGCGCACGGTGACGAGATCGGCCGCACACAGCAGGGCAACAACAATGTCTACTGTCAGGACTCCGAGTTGTCGTGGGTGGATTGGTCACTCCTCGACAAGAACGCGGATCTGCTCGAGTTCACCCGCAACGTCATCACCCTGCGACGCAAGCATCCAGTCTTCCGGCGCCGCAGGTTCTTCGAAGGTCAACCGATCAGGTCGGGCGATCAAAACCGCGACATCGCGTGGCTCACACCGTCCGGCGACGAGATGACACCCGAGGACTGGGACAGCGGCTTCGGTAAATCGCTTTCCGTGTTCCTCAATGGCGACGGGATTCCGGAGCCGAATCAACGCGGCGAACGTGTCTTCGACGACTCGTTTCTCCTGTGCTTCAACGCCCATGATGCCGAACTCGAGTTCTCCACACCCGGCAGTCTTTATGCCTCCGAATGGTCGGTCGCCATCGACACATCGGAACCGACAGGTCTGGCGGACGTCACACTTACTGCAGGAGAAGCCATCACAGTCGCAGCCCGGTCCCTACTCGTCCTTCGCCGCACAGCATGACGTCGGTCCCGATCAGCGCGACGTACCGACTGCAACTGCGCGGAGACGCGTTCACGCTCGACGACGCGCGCGCAATCGCCGACTACCTGCAGCGTCTCGGTGTATCGCATCTGTACCTATCGCCGATCCTCACCGCAGCGGAGGGTTCTCAGCACGGCTACGACGTCACCGATCCGACCAGCGTCTCGGCTGCACTCGGTGGTTCGGCTGCGCTGCGCGCTCTTCGAGCCGAATTGCACACCCGTGATATGGGTTTGATCGTCGACATCGTGCCTAACCACGTCGGTGTCGCTGATGCTGCACAGAACGCCTGGTGGTGGGACGTGTTGAAGAATGGCAAGGATTCGGTGTACGCCGACTTCTTCGATATCGACTGGAGCGCGGAGAACGGCGCGGGTGGCCGGATCGCGATCGGCGTCCTCGACGGCGAAAACGATGCGGCCGCTTTGGCGATCGACCGCTCCGGCGCCGAGCCGATGCTGGCGTTCCATGACATGCGGTTTCCGCTCGCGCCGGGCACCGCAGACGGCAATCCCCTCGCCGTCCACGACCGACAGGCCTACCGACTCGTCAATTGGCGGGCAGGTCTGGCCACCTACCGGCGCTTCTTCGCCGTCAGCACGCTCGCGGCTGTGCGCCAAGAGGATCCGCGCGTTTTCGACGCGACTCACTCCCAGGTCGCCGAATGGGTCGCGGACGACATCGTCGACGGTATTCGTGTCGATCATCCCGATGGATTATCCGACCCCGCAGCGTATCTGGCGCGGTTGCGCGCGCTACTGGGTCCGAACCGATGGTTGGTGATCGAGAAGATCCTCGGCGCCGAGGAACCTCTCGACGCCACACTTCCGATCGACGGCACTACCGGTTACGACGCCTTGGCCGAACTCGGCGGCGTCTTCGTCGATCCGTCCGGCGAGACGACGTTGACTCGATTGGTGCACGACCGTACGGGCGTCGCGGCCGATGCGGAATGGCTCGACGACACCGAGTCCGTGCTCAAACGGACTGTCGCGCAAACGGACCTCGCCCCTGAGGTTCGTCGTCTCGTCGCCGCCATTGCGCTCGATGTGCCGAATTCGGGCGGCGCTGTTGCACTGGCTGTCGCGACAGTCGAAGTGCTCGCCTCCATGCGCGTCTACCGTGCAGACTACGAGCCACTGGCAGGAACACTCACCCGTGTGGTCGGCGCTGTCGAGAGGCGCAAACCGGAACTGGCGGAGCCTCTTTCGGTCCTGACCCGGGCATTGATAGCCGATGGAGAGGCCGCGACGCGGTTCAGCCAGGTGTGCGGAGCTGTCACAGCGAAGGCTGTCGAAGACTGCCTGTTCTATCGAGCGAACCGCCTGGTCTCCCTGCAGGAAGTCGGCGGAGATCCCGCTCGGTTCGGACACTCCCCCAACGAGTTCCATCTGGCCAACGCCGAGCGCGCCAACCGCTGGCCGATGGCGATGACGACGTTGTCGACGCACGACACAAAACGTGGCGAGGACGTACGCGCTCGTATCGGCGTTCTCTCGCAGGCTGCGCAGGAGTGGTCCGACTTCGTTGCCGAGTCCGAGAAGGCGGCACCTAGCCCCGATCCCGCCACCGGAATGTTCCTGTTGCAGAACATGTTCGGGGTCTGGCCCGCAGGTGGCGCCGGCGTGGACACCGTGCCGCAACTGCGCGAGCGCATCCATGCCTATGCTGAGAAGGCCATTCGCGAAGCCGGTGCGCAAACGACGTGGAACGAGGTCGACACCGAGTTCGAAGCTGCACTGCACAATTGGTTGGACACCATCATCGATGGGCCTGTGGGGGTTTCGATGACTGCCCTCGTAGCGCGACTCGCTCAGCACGGCTGGTCGGATTCGTTGGGACAGAAGCTCTTACATCTGTGCGGACCTGGGATACCCGATATCTATCAGGGCACCGAGGTGTGGGAGGACTCACTCGTCGATCCCGACAACCGACGCCTTGTCGACTTCGATTCTCGACGGGGTTTGCTTGCGGCAGCGAAGGAGCCGCCGCCTGTCGATGGCAGCGGCGCAGCCAAGTTGTGGGTGGTCGCACACGCGCTCTGGTTGCGCAGACAACGCGCCGAGTCCTTCGTCGGCGGCAGTTACACCCCCGTGTTCGCCGATGGCGAGCGCGCGGGACACCTGGTCGGTTTCGGTCGGGGTCGACCCGATCAGGCGCCGGATGTCATCGCTCTGGCAACTCGGCACTCGGTTCGGTTGAGCGAGACCGGTTGGGACGATACTGCGCTGACCCTGCCCGACGGTGAGTGGAGTGACCAACTGTCCGGCTCGACCCATTCCGGCAGGACCGATGCGGCCTCGCTGTTTTCCCGCCTGCCGGTCGCGCTGCTCGTACGCTGATTCCCAATCGACAACCTAGGAGCTCCGATGCCCGGACAGTTCAGCGGAACCGCCGTGATCGACCGACCTATCGCCGAAGTTTTCGAATTCCTCGCAGCGGGAACGAACGACCCGAAGTTCAGTCCGCGCGTCGTCGAGATGGCCAAGAAGACCGAGGGACCTCCCGCGCTCGGCACGATCTTCGTCAGCACCGTCAAGGATGCAGGCATGACCACCCATCGCGAATTCGAACTGGTCGACTTCGCGGCACCGACAAGAATCCGCTGGAGCGAGCGGTCCAAGAACAGCGTCACGGTCACCGAAGGTGGCTACGACCTGGAGGCGATCGGCGACTCGCAGACCCGCGTGACCGTATTCAATTCGTTTGCTGGACACGGCATCGGCAAGCTGATCGTCGGATTCGCCCGCAAAGCCGCCGCCAAGGACGCACCCGCGTTCGCCGAACGGATCAAGGCGGCCGTCGAAGCGTCCTGAGGACCGCACGGTTTCATCGCACCTCCGCACGGGTAATCGAGATCGTGTCGATCATGGAGGTTGCGGTGGATGGACGCCGGAAGACAGCTCGCGATGCTCAGCTGTACGCACTTGCGTTTATCTCGCTAGCGCTGCTCGCCCTGCTGCTCCCGATCGGCTGGGTCGCTATCGGAGACAACACGTGCGCTGTCGACGACTTCTTGACGTGTCATGCGACAGTGCGCACGATCATCGCCTACGTCCCGTCCACGTTGTTGCTGATAGGCGCCCTGGGTGCCTTCTACCGCACCTATCAGGTCTGGCGTCGCAACGACGAGTGGCGGATCTGGCACGGCGCAGGGTGGGTGCTGTTCGTCGTGCTGGCGATCTACCTCGGCTTGGCCGCTTCCGTGATAGCCGGCGGCGGGTAAGGCATGCTTGGCGAGGTGAGCTCCCTACATCGCTTCGAAGTTTGGGCACCGATCCCCGGGTCGGTCGGCGTATACGTCGATGGAAACATTCATCCGATGCAGCGGGACGACTCCGGCTGGTGGCACGCTGACGTTGCAGCTCAACCGGATTCGCGCTACGGATTCGTTCTCGACGACGATTCGACTGTCCTCCCCGACCCCCGCTCACCCAGGCAGCCCGAAGGTGTGCACGAACCTTCACAATTGGCTGTCCTCGACGAGTCCGTGTGGACCGACGCCTCGTGGACGGGTCGCCAGCTGCCAGGTTCGGTCATCTACGAGCTGCACATCGGAACCTTCACCGAGGCAGGGACTTTCGACGCCGCGATAGAACGCCTGGACTACCTCGTCGAACTCGGGGTGACACACGTCGAGATCATGCCCGTCAACGCGTTCAACGGTGTGCACAACTGGGGCTACGACGGCGTGCTCTGGTATGCGGTGCACGAGCCTTACGGAGGTCCAGCGGGGTTCCAGCGACTCGTCGACGCCTGCCATGCGCGTGGGCTGGCCGTCGTGCTCGACGTCGTCTACAACCACCTCGGACCGTCCGGTAACTACCTCGACCGCTACGGTCCGTACCTGGCCGAGGGTGCCAATACCTGGGGTAGGACCATCAATATCTCGGGTGCCCAGTCACACGATGTGCGCCGCTACATCATCGAGAACGCACTGCGCTGGTTCCGCGAATTCCACATCGACGCACTACGTTTGGATGCCGTCCACGCGCTGGTAGACCACACCGCGATCCATCTGCTCGAAGAGTTGGCAGTCGAGACCAACAGACTTTCGGCACATCTGCGCAGGCCGCTGGCGTTGATCGCCGAAAGCGACCTCAACGATCCTCGCTTGATTTCACCGCGCTCTGCTGGCGGCTACGGTCTCACCGCACAGTGGGACGACGACATCCATCACGCGATCCACAGCGCCGTCTCCGGCGAAAAGCAAGGCTACTACGGCGATTTCGGATCTCTGTCCGGTCTGGTCCACACTCTCGAACATGGGTTCTTCCACGCGGGAACCTATTCCAGCTTCCGCGGACGTCACCACGGCAGGCCGATCGATATCCGACGCACCCCCGCCAGCTCCTTGCTGGCCTACACCTGCACGCACGACCAGATCGGCAACCGTGCGATCGGCGATCGACCTGGGTTCTATTTGAATGCAGGACAATTGGCGATCAGAGCCGCGCTGGTGCTGCTCTCGCCGTACACACCGATGCTGTTCATGGGCGAGGAATGGGGTGCAAGTACCCCGTTCCAGTTCTTCACCTCCCACCCCGAACCCGAACTCGCCGAGGCAACCGCACAGGGCCGCAAGGCGGAGTTCGGCGCGCACGGCTGGAACACCGACGACGTTCCGGATCCCCAAGATCCTGAGACGTTTTCGCGTTCCAAGCTCGATTGGTCGGAGTTGGACACTGAGCCGCACCTGCGCCTGCTCGAGTGCTACCGAAGCCTGCTGACACTACGTCGCACGAGACCTGAGATCACCGATCCGTGGCTCACCGAGCTCACCGCCGACTACGACGAAGACGAACGCTGGATTGTCCTGCGGCGCGGCACGTTACGTATCGTCGCCAATCTCGGTCCCGACCCGATCGCGGTCCCCGTCGGAGGAAACC
This sequence comes from Antrihabitans spumae, assembly GCF_043944905.1. Classification (NCBI taxonomy): domain Bacteria; kingdom Bacillati; phylum Actinomycetota; class Actinomycetes; order Mycobacteriales; family Nocardiaceae; genus Antrihabitans; species Antrihabitans spumae. The sequence continues at coordinate 61,985 of NZ_JBIMSN010000042.1, read as the reverse complement.
CGATCCTGTGGTGGGACGAGCCGACCACCGCAGAAACCGGCGCGGCAACGACAATTCCGGGGCATTCGTTCGCGGTGCTGGAGACGAACCGGAAAACATAGGGCGCTACGGGCCTCGTGCGTCTTTTCGGAGGGCCCGCCCTCCGAAAAGACGCACGAGCGGCGGAGCCGCCTAGGTCAAATACCGGTACGCCGGCGAACCCGGCTCGAGGCGCTCGCATTGCATCCGCGACTTGTCCATCCGTTCGAGCAGGCCCGAAAGTCCCTCTGCAGCAGCGAGTTCGATACCGACGAGCGCGGCGCCGGTCTCTCTGTTGTTCCGCTTCACGTACTCGAACAGCGTGATGTCCTCTTGCGGACCGAGCACCTCGTCGAGGAAGCGACGCAGTTGGCCGGGTTCCTGCGGAAAGTCGACAAGGAAATAGTGCTTGAGACCGAGATGCACCAGCGAGCGTTCCAGGATCTCGCCGTAGCGGGAAACGTCGTTGTTGCCTCCTGAGATGAGGCAGACGACGGTCGATCCCGGCTCGACCCGCAAATTCTCCAGTGCCGCAACGGATAACGCGCCCGCGGGCTCGGCGATGATGCCTTCGTTCTGATACAGCTCGAGCATCGCCGTGCAGATGGCACCCTCGTCGACGTGCGTCATGGCAAAGGCGCCGGACCCTGCTGCGGATTCCGTCGTGAACACGAGCGGCAACGAACCATGTGAGAACGCGCGCGCCCCGAGACCCGACAGCGTCTTGTAGGGCAGATCGCCGATCCGTCGCACCGCGGCACCGTCGACGAAGGGATCGATCTCGGGCAGCGTGACCGGGCCGCCCGCGATGAGCGCGGCCGTCATGGAGGCTGCACCTGCCGGTTCGACGCCGACGATCGACGTGGTTGGAGTTCGTTCGCGAAGGTAGGTCGCCACACCCGCTATACATCCGCCACCACCGACCGGAACGATGACAGTGTCCGGGAGACCGTCGAGCTGTTCGAGAATCTCGGCGGCGATCGTGCCCTGTCCCGCAGCGGTGCGCACGTCGTCGAAGGGTGGCACCATCGTCGCTCCGGTGCGCGCGACGTCAGCCGCAGCGGCGGCGGCGGCTTCGTCGTACGTCGTTCCGGTTGCGATCACCACCACGTACCGACCGCCGTGGACGCGGATCCGATCGAGTTTCTGCTTCGGCGTGTTGGACGGTACGTAGATGCGGCCGTCGATACCCATCGCGCGGCAGGCGAACGCGACGCCCTGGGCGTGATTGCCCGCGCTCGCCGCAACGACACCTGCCGCGCGCTCCGCATCGGAGAGCTGCACGATCAGGTTGTACGCGCCTCGGATCTTGTACGACCGAACCACCTGCAGGTCTTCGCGCTTGAGGAAGACGTTCGCCCCGGTGGCCGCCGACAGTCGATCGCTGCGCTGCAGCGGCGTCGCCGCGATGACCTCGGAAATTCGCTTCGCGGCAGCGTCGATCTCGTCCGCGGTGAGAGCGGAACGAGAATCCTGTAGTTCAGCGACGTGTTGCGAAGTAGACACCCGAACATGCTGTCACCCGAACCACCGCGATGGCCACTTGGGTCGCAGCCCAACAAACCCTCTAAGCAGCGGAGAGAACGAAGATCGGAATCTCGCGGTCCGTCTTCTTCTGATATTCGTTGTAATCCGGCCACACGTCGGCCGCACGCTCCCACCAGGTGGCCTTCTCGTCACCATGGACCTCGCGTGCGTTGTAATCGCGCTTCGTCGGTCCGTCCTGCAATTCGACGAGCGGTTCGGCGATCACGTTGTGGTACCACACCGGATGCTTCGGAGCACCGCCGAGTGAGGCAACAATTGCGTACTCACCCTCGTGCTCTACGCGCATCAACGGCGTCTTTCGAAGTTTGCCCGACTTGGCACCCTTGGTTGTGAGCAGGATGATCGGCACGCCCTTCATCGTGTTTGCTTCCGTGCCGCCCGACTGCTCGAAGGTCTCGGCTTGCTCGCGGGCCCAATCGGATGGGCTGGGTTCGTATTCACCGGTAAGAGGCATATTGCTGTCAACTCCTCACGTTCGTGTGTGATTCCCGCAGTCGATGTTTTTTCGTCGACAACTTCAATGTTCGTTGGACCGAAATCTCTGATGCGTATACCCTGAAACCATGGCGACCATGCAGCACGACGGCTTCGCGGGTAGTGCTGCACGCAAGACTCTCTCCATCGCCGGCACCGAATGGCCGCTGTTCAAACTGGAAGCTCTCGCCGCCGGTCTGCTTGTGCTGATGCTCGTCTTCCTCGTAACCCAGACGCCGCCTGTCGCGGTGCTGTCGGCGACCGCTGCGAGCGTCGTCGTCTGGATTGTCGGTTCGTACCGGCACGCAACCAGGACCGAGTAGCGCTTTCTCCATAGCCGTCGCGACGAGAGAGTTCTGACGACCAACGGTTCGATCGGCATCGAATCATTTCGCACTTAACGTGCAATTATGGCTTTCCACCGATCTCCCACACTCGTCTTGATCGCTGCGTACCTCGGATTGTTCGTCGGCCTCATCGACAGCAATGCCGTCAACCTGGCACTGCCCGCGATTCAGCACGACCTAGGCGGAGATGTATCAGCGGCCCAATGGACGGTCGACGCCTACAACGTGACGTTCGCCGCCGTGCTGTTGACGGCAGGCTCGCTCGGTGATCGCTTCGGGCGACGGCGACTTTTGCGGATCGGGTTGGGTGCGTTCGTCGCCTCATCGCTGGTATGTGCGTTGGCGCCGAGCCTCGGCACGCTGCTCGCGGCCCGAGCCGTGCAAGGGGTCGGCGCCGCACTGATGCTGCCGCAGGGGTTGGCCGTCGCGGCGGCGGCGTTTCCCGATGCCGCCGGGCGGGCAAGGGCAACCGCGGCGTGGGCAGTGGCCGCCGCCTCCAGCGCCGCGCTCGGTCCGATCGTCGGCGGCTTTCTGACCGATTCAGTTGGCTGGCGGTACATCTTCTGGGTCAACGCACCGGTCGGACTCGTCGCGCTGGCGATGTCGCTGAGGTATCTGCCCGAATCCCGAAATCCCGTCGCCGGCAGGGTCGATCCGTTCGGACAGGCGCTGCTCATGCTCACCCTTGGCACGCTGACCGTCGTGCTCGTCGAAGGTCGCACCGTCGGCGTGGGGCCGAGCGCTGTGCTGGCCGCGTTGGTCGCGGCCAGTGGAATTGCGCTCGTCCGGCACCAGCGCCGGGTCCCGCACGCCATGCTCCCGCCGGACTTCCTCGGCAACCGACGCCTGCTGATCGCCCTGGCGGCGATCTTCGCGATGACGTTCGGCACCTACGGAATGCTGCTCGTGAACAGCCTGGCGTTTCAGCAGCAGCGCGGCGTCGACGCACTGGCCACTGCGGTGGCGTTCCTCCCGATGCCACTGACCTACCTGGCGCTCATCCCGGTGGCCAACGTGCTGGCGCGGCGGTCGGGCCCAAGACTTCCGATGACGGCGGGCCTGGTGCTGATGGGCGCGGGGATGCTGCTCTACGCGCTGGTCGGTCCTGAAGCCGAGCTGTGGCTGCTGGAAATGGCATTCGTGCTGGCAGGCGCTGGACTCGCGCTGAACACCGGCCCTGCGGTCAGCGCGGCCATGAACACGGTATCCGTGTCCCGCGCGGGCGTGACGTCAGGCCTCGTCAACCTCGCCCGACTGGTCGGGATCACCGTCGGCGTAGCCGTGATGGGAACCGTGTTGGCTCTGGCGGGCGCCCGGGCCGCGGTGCTCACCGGTGGGGTCGTCGAACTGCTCGGCGCTGTCGTGGTGTTCGGGTACACCGGAAGGGGACGATCGCAGGAGACTGCGCCGAAGGAGGAGGTCTGCCATGCGTGAGCTAGCCGAACTGCCAACCAGCGAAGTCGATATTGCTGCGCTTGCAGCGCTGCTGGCCGACCCCGCGCGCTGCAGGGTGCTGTTGGCGCTGGATGACGGACGCGCACTGCCTGCCAGCGTGCTCGCCGACGAGGCGGGGGTCAGCCGATCGACGGCAAGCAGCCACCTCGGCAAGCTGACCGATGCAGGCTTCCTCACCGTGCAGACCCACGGACGGCACCGGTACTACCGGCTGGCGGGACCCGACATCGCCGACCTACTCGAGCGCCTCGGCAGACTGGCACCCTCGCGGCCGGTGACGTCGCTGCGAGACGGCACCCGAGCGGCTCGGCTGCGTTCGGCCCGCACGTGTTACGACCACCTCGCTGGCCGGCTCGGGGTGGCCGTCATGGGCGCGCTGCTCGAGCACGACGTGCTCACCGGCGGCGACGGGCGCTACGACCCGCGCGCGCACCCGACCGACTCGCCGAGCAGTCCGGGCCACGACGTCGAATACGAACTCGCGGCGTCGGGACGACGTTTCCTCAGCGATGTCGGCATCGAATTGCCCAATGGGCCAAGGCCGGCGCTGCGGTACTGCATCGACTGGACCGAGCAGCGGCACCACCTCGCAGGCGGTCTCGGCGCTGCGGTGTTGGGCCGCTTCACCTCAGCTCGGTGGATCGAGCGGCCACCACGCGGGCGCGCGGTGATTGTCACCGAGCACGGCCGTACCGCGCTGGCCAACTGCTTCGGTATCGACTGGTCCGACTAGTCGGCTCACACCGGCAAGCAACCTGGTCCGAGTAGCGCTTTCAGATCACCCATCAACGCCGACGACGGCGTGACGCGATAGCTGTCGTCCACCTTCAACATGGTGGTCTTGTTGTTGCTGACCAAACGCAGGTGCACGTCAGCCGTGCCGGGATGGCTCGCCAGAATGCTCTTCAGTGCGCGCACCTTGTCCTCGGTGCAGACCCTCGTCGGAATGCTGACCGCAACCGGCTTCGCCACGCCGACCGACGAAAGGTCCGGCACCGCAAGGTCGTTCGCGATGAGTGAGATCCGGTCGTCGCGTACCGACACTCGCGCCTTCACCAGGACGACGGAGTCTTCGCTGATATCCATGCCGTACACGGCGTAGGCCTGCGGGAAGAACAGCACCTCGATGCTGCCGACCAGATCCTCGATCTGCGCGGACGCCCACGCCAGACCGTTTTTGTTGATCCGCCTGTTGACCGAAGCAAGAATGCCGCCGACGACCACCTGGGTGCCGTCCTTGATGTCACCTTCGAGAATCGCCGCGATCTGAGTGTCCGACTGCGCCGCGAGTACGTGTTCGACGCCGTTGAGCGGATGGCCGGAAACGTAGAGGCCGAGCATCTCGCGTTCCAGGGCAAGACGATGTTTCGTCTCCCACTCTTCGTCAGGGACCTTGACGTTGAAGACGGACGAGATGGATTCGTCGGCACCCTCGCCACCGAACAGGTCGAACTGGCCGATCGCTTCGGCCTTCTTCGTACCCATCACGGCGTCGATCGCATCCGCGTGCACGAGCAACAGGCCCTTGCGCGGATGGCCGAGTGAGTCGAAACCGCCTGCCTTGATCAACGACTCGGTGACCTTCTTGTTGCAGGCCGTCGCGTCGATCTTGTTCAGATAGTCGGAGAAGTCGGTGAAGGCCGACTTCTCCTTGCGCGCTTCGATGATCGCGGCGACCACGTTGGACCCGACGTTGCGCACCGCGCCGAGCCCGAACCTGATGTCGGTACCGACCGACGCAAAGTTGTGCTCGGACTCGTTGACGTCCGGCGGCAGCACCGAGATGGCGAGCCTACGGCAGTCGGCCAGGTACATGGCCGCCTTGTCCTTGTCGTCGCCGACGCTGGTCAGCAGGCCTGCCATGTACTCGGCGGTGTAATTCGCCTTCAGATAGGCGGTCCAGTACGAGACAAGGCCGTAGCCGGCGGCGTGCGACTTGTTGAATGCGTACCCCGCGAACGGGAGGATCGTGTCCCACAGCGCCTTGACGGCCTTCTCGGAGAAGCCGTTCGCGACCATGCCGGCATGGAAGCCCTTGTACTCCGCTTCGAGTACCTCGAGCTTCTTCTTGCCCATGGCCTTGCGGAGCGCATCGGCCTTACCCATCGAGTAGCCGGCGACCTTCTGGGCGATGAACATGATCTGCTCTTGGTAGACGATCAAGCCGTAGGTGTCGCCGAGGATGTCCTTCAGCGGTTCTTCGAGCTCCGGATGGATCGGGGTGATCGGCTGCCGCCCGTTCTTGCGGTCGGCGTAGTCGTTGTGCGCGTTCATGCCCATCGGGCCGGGCCGGTACAGCGCGATGACGGCGATGACGTCGGCGAAAGTGGTCGGGCCCATCCTGCGCAGCAGGTCCCGCATGGGTCCGCCTTCGAGCTGGAACACACCCAACGTGTCACCGCGCGAAAGCAATTCGTAGGTCGCCGGGTCATCGAGCGGCAGGTTGTCCAGGACGATGTCGATGCCGCGGTTCGCCTTGATGTTGACGATCGCGTCGCCCATGATCGTCAAGTTCCGCAGGCCGAGGAAGTCCATCTTCAGCAGGCCGATGGCCTCGCACGACGGATAGTCCCAGCCGGTGATGATCGCGCCGTCCTGCGCGCGCTTCCACAGCGGAATCGCATCTACCAGCGGCTCGGACGACATGATCACCGCGCACGCGTGCACACCCGCGTTTCGGATCAGCCCTTCGAGTCCGCGTGCCGTCTTGTAGATCTTCGCGACATCGGGATTGGAATCGATGAGCGCGCGAACCTCGACGGCTTCCTTGTACCGCTCGTGCGTCGGGTCGGTGATACCTGCGACCGAGATGTCCTTGGCCATGATCGGCGGCGGCAGTGCCTTGGTGATCTGATCCGCGATCGCAAACCCTGGCTGGCCGAACTGAACTCGCGCGGAGTCCTTGATCGCAGCCTTGGTCTTGATGGTGCCGAACGTGATGACCTGGGCGACCTTGTCGCTGCCCCACTTCTCGGTCGCGTAGCGGACCATCTCGCCGCGGCGGCGGTCGTCGAAGTCGATATCGATATCGGGTGCGGACGGACGTTCCGGGTTGAGGAACCGCTCGAAGAGCAGCCCGTACGGAATGGGATCGATGTTGGTGATGCCCAGCGAGTAGGCGACCAGCGAGCCTGCGGCCGAACCACGACCGGGCCCGACGTGGATGCCGACCTCCCTCGCGTGCGACACGAGGTCGCCGACGACGAGGAAGTACGCCGGGAAACCCTTCTGCTTGATGACGTCGAGCTCGAAGTAGGCGCGCGTGTAGTACTCGTCGGGCACACCGTCCGGGAAGCGTCTGGCCAGGCCGCGGTCGACTTCCTTACGCAGCCAAGAGTTCTGGTCTTCGCCGTCTGGCACCGGGAACACCGGCATCCGGTCGCGGAACTCCCACACGTCCTTGTAGGACTCGACGCGCTCGGCGATCAACAGTGTCGAATCACAGGCACCGGGCACCTGGTCGTCCCACAGCGCGCGCATCTCGGCCGCGGACTTGAGGTAGTAACCGTCGCCGTCGAACTTGAAGCGCGTCGGGTCCGACAGCGTCTTGCCGGTCTGGATGCAGAGCAGCGCCTCGTGGTTCTCGGCGGCTTCCTTGGTGACGTAATGGCAGTCGTTGGTCGCGAGCGGCGGAATCTCCAGCGTCTTGCCGATCTCGAGCAGTCCCTCACGAACCCGCCGTTCGATCGAAAGCCCGTGATCCATCAGTTCCAGGAAGAAGTTCTCCTTCCCGAAAATTTCCTGCCACTTGGCCGCGGCCTCGAGCGCCTCACGGTCGTGGCCGAGCCGCAGCCGGGTCTGCACCTCACCCGACGGGCAACCGGTCGTGGCGATGATCCCCTCGGCATGCTCGGCGATGATCTCCTCGTCCATCCGCGCCCACTTGCCGAGCTGACCTTCCAGCGAGGCCCGCGACGACAGCTTGAACAGGTTGCGCAGGCCGGTCGCGTTGGCGGCGACCATCGTCATGTGGGTGTAGGAGCCACTGCCGGACACGTCGTCGGACTTCTGACTGCGATCGCCCCACAGGATGCGTTTGGTGTCGAAGCGCGACGCCGGTGCAATGTAGGCCTCGATGCCGATGATCGGCTTGATGTCGTGCTTGATGGCCGAGTTGTAGAACTCCGACGCGCCGTACATGTTGCCGTGGTCGGTCATGCCGACCGCGTTCATTCCCAGCCGCTGCGCCTCTTCGAAAAGTGGCGAAATCTTGGCCGCACCGTCGAGCATCGAGTACTCGGTGTGGTTGTGCAGATGAACGAACGAGTCAGCCAACGGGAGGCCTTTCGGGTTTGGAGTCCTTGCGAGTCTAGGCGGGTGGACCGACACGTCGACGAGGCGCGCTGGCACGTGACAACTGTTACGGATGTGGCCTACGAGACCGCCTCACCCGCCACACCATGTCGGTCGTGAACACCACGAGCGCAATCCAGATCAGCCCGAAACCGATCCACCGCGAACCGGGCATGTCCTCACCGACAACGGCTACGCCCCAAGCCATCTGGAGTGCGGGCGTCAGATATTGCAGGATCCCCATCGTGACCAGCGGCAGCCGTTGGGCAGCTGCGCCGAAGAACAGCAGCGGCAACGTGGTCACCGGTCCGCAGACCAGCAACAGCAGCAGCTGACCGACGTTGTCGTCGACCGTCGCGGTGCCGATGACGAACAGATAGCCGATGTAGGCGAGAGCGAAAGGCGCCGCAACCAGACCTTCCGCGGTCAGACTGCGCAGCGGATCGAGCGGGACGACCTTCTTGACCAGACCGTACGTCGCGAAGCTGCAGGCAAGGACCAGCGCGATATAGGGCGGGTGGCCGTAATCGATCGTCAACACGATCACCGCGACACCGGCCAGCACCAACGCGACGATCTGCGCGGGGTCGAGTCGCTCCCGGAAGATCACGACACCGAGCAACACACTCACGAGCGGGTTTATGAAGTAGCCGAGCGCACACTGCACGACCTGTTCGGACGTGACGCCGTACACGTAGACACCCCAGTTGATCGCGATCGCGGCCGATGCGGCGGCGACCAGCAGCCAGACTCGTGGCGCTATCCCCCGCAGCCGCCCCAACCGGCCGAGGACGGCAAGAACGATCAGCATCACGGCGAGCGTCCACAGAATGCGGTGCGCGAGGATCTCGATCGGCCCTGCGAACGCAAGCAAACCGAAGAACGCGGGGAACAGGCCCCACATGAAGTAGGCACCCGCTCCGAATGCGAGACCCGACTGCGACGGCTGCTGCTCGCTCGTCGGAGTCGGTTTCACTCGAACGAGGGTAGCCACCGCATCCGAGTGCAGCCGAGTCGGAGTCCGGGCACCACGGCCGACCGCGAACGCCTACCCTTTTCGCATGTCGATCGCCACACACGTACCGCTGAGCAGCGGACTCACCTCGGCCGAAGTCGAAGATCGGCGTGCCAAGGGGCTGTCCAACGACGTACCCGACCGCGCGAGCCGCTCGGTCAAGGACATCATCCGCGCCAACGTGTTCACTCGAATCAACGCAATCCTCGGCGTGCTGTTCATCCTCGTCGTCGCGACCGGTTCGATCATCGACGGCATGTTCGGTTTGCTTATCGTGGCGAACAGCAGCATCGGCATCATCCAGGAGACCCGAGCCAAACGGACTCTCGACAAGCTCGCGATCGTCAGTCAGGCCAAGCCCATCGTGCGCCGAGACGGCAAGGCGCATGCGGTATCACCTAAAGAGGTCGTTCTCGACGACATCATCGAACTCGGACCCGGCGATCAGATCGTCGTCGACGGTACGGTGGGAGAATCCTCCAGCCTCGAGATCGACGAGTCGCTGCTCACCGGCGAGGCCGACCCCGTTCACAAGGTCGTCGACGCGGAAGTGCTCTCCGGCAGTTACGTCGTCGCGGGCAGCGGCGCGTATCGCGCAACGAAAGTCGGCCGCGACGCCTACGCCGCGAAGCTGGCGGACGAGGCGAGCAAGTTCACGCTCGTGCATTCGGAGTTGCAGTCCGGCATCAACAAGATCCTCAAATTCATTACCTACCTGATGATTCCGGCCGGCGCGCTGATCATCTACAACCAGCTGTTCTCCAGCGGTCAGTCCTGGCGTCCCGCCGTCAACGGCATGGTCGCCGCTCTCGTGCCTATGGTCCCCGAAGGCCTCGTGCTGATGACGTCGATCGCCTTCGCGGTCGGCGTCGTTCGCCTCGGCCAGCGCCAGTGCCTCGTCCAGGAATTGCCGGCGATCGAAGGCCTCGCCCGTGTCGACGTCGTCTGTGCCGACAAGACCGGAACGCTGACCGAGAACGGCATGCGACTCTCGGAACTGCAGCGCGTCGAGGGAGCCGAATCCGAAGAGACACTGCAGCAGGCACTCGCGTCGATGGCCGCCGACGATCCGCGTCCCAATGCGAGCGTTCAGGCTCTGGCCGAAGCCTTTCCGGACAAGCCCGGTTGGGTCGAGAGCGGCGTTGCGCCGTTCTCGTCGGCGAAGAAGTGGAGCGGACTCTCCTACGGCGACAACGGCAATTGGCTGCTCGGCGCACCGGACATCCTGCTCGATCCCGACAGCGACATGGCCCGTAACGCCGAAAGCATCGGCTCGGCGGGATTGCGCGTCCTGCTTCTCGGCAGCAGCGACCGACCCGTCGACGCACCAGACGCACCAGGCGTCGTCACCCCGCAGGCACTGGTCGTGCTCGAGCAGCGGGTCCGCCCTGACGCCAGGGACACGTTGGATTACTTTGCCAGCCAGAATGTTTCGGTGAAGGTGATCTCAGGCGACAACGCGGTGTCGGTCGGTGCGGTCGCAGGGTCGCTCGGGCTACCCGGTGGCGACCGACCGATCGACGCTCGCCAATTGCCCTCCGAGCGTGAGCAACTCGCTGCGACGCTCGAAGAATCGACGACCTTCGGCAGGGTTCGGCCCGACCAGAAACGCGAAATGGTTGCGGCACTGCAGTCGCGCGGCCACACGGTCGCGATGACCGGTGACGGCGTAAACGACGTCCTTGCTCTCAAAGACGCCGATATCGGCGTCTCGATGGGATCGGGTAGCCCGGCGACGAGGGCGGTCGCTCAGATCGTGTTGTTGGACAACAAGTTCGCGACGCTCCCCTACGTCGTCGCCGAAGGTCGTCGGGTGATCGGCAACATCGAGCGTGTCTCGAATCTGTTCCTCACCAAAACCGTGTATTCGGTCCTGCTCGCGTTCCTGATCGGTCTGGCCGGCGTGGTGTCGCAGATCTTCGGTTTCGATCCTGTCCCCTACCCGTTCCTGCCACGGCACGTCACGATCGCAGCGTGGTTCACGATCGGCATCCCGGCATTCATCCTGTCGCTCGCCCCGAACAACGAACGCGCTCGTACCGGATTCGTTCCGCGGGTCATGCGGTTGGCGATCCCGTCCGGCATCGTCATCGGCATCGCGACCTTCGTCTCCTACCTGATCGCGTACGCGGGACCCGATGCGACCGACGAGCAGGTGGTCCAGGCAGGCACGGCCGCTCTGATCACCCTGATCATGATCGCTGTGTGGGTGCTGGCCATCGTCGCGCGGCCGTACAACTGGTGGAAGATCGTGTTGATCGCGGGTTCGGTGGCCGGGTACCTGATCCTGTTCGCACTGCCGTTCACCCGAACGTTCTTCAAGCTCGATCCGACCAACGTCGACGTGACGGTGGCCGCGCTGATCATCGGCGCGATCGGCATGGTGCTCGTCGAGATCGCGTCCCGGATCGGGGTTCGGATGGCGAGCGCCAACGACGCCGACACGGACGACTAAGCGGGCGACTAGGCGGGCGGAATTTCGCCGTCGTCGGGGACCGGACCGACGACATCCGTCTGTTCGGGCAGCAGCGGGACGACCGCGAAACGGCCGAACACGGCGTCCGCGGGCAACGCTTCGACAGCGCGAACACCGTTGCGCTGCGCTAATTCGGTCAGTTGGTGCGGCGTACCCCGAACCGTGAGTCCGACAACGCAGGCGCACCCCTCTTCAAGCCTCGCGCCGGACACCCGATCGACACGGGTGCCGCGGTCGTCGCGTGCCGGCGTCGACAGGAGTTGCGAGGCAGCCGATTTCGCCGACTCGAGCACCGCGGCGCTGCTGTCGGGCACATCGATGACGACCAGCCGAGTCTGGACCCGCGCGATCGGCACTCGATGCAGCACCTGCGAGATCCGCACGTTGCCCGCCACCTGCACTGCCGCTTCTGGTCTCAGTTCCGTAGTGAACGAGACGAGGGCATACCGCGGCTCCCCCGTTTCGCCGAGTGTCCCGCGCGCCCGCTCCAGATAGGCGTCGACCTGCTCACCCTGATCCGGACCGAGACGGTCTGTCGCAATCGAGGCGTCGTTGGGCTTACTCGCAATGCCAGCAAGCAGAACGACGGCAACCAACGCGACCACAGCGCCCGCTAGGAGCGCCAACGATCGGAACCGGTCACGCACCACGAAGAACGGCAAGCGCAGCCGCTAGATCCGCCGGATATTCGCTGGTGATCTCGACCCAACGTCCGTCGCTCGGGTGCGCGAAACCGAGCGATTTCGCATGCAGCCACTGCCGTTCGAGGCCGAGGCGCTGCGCAAGTTTCGGATCGGCACCGTAGGTGATGTCGCCGCAGCAAGGATGCCGGATCGCCGAGAAATGCACTCTGATCTGGTGGGTGCGACCGGTCTCGAGATGGATGTCGAGCAGGCTGGCAGCCTGGAACGCCTCGATCGTGTCGTAGTGCGTGACGCTGGGCTTGCCGTCAGCGGTCACCGCGAACTTCCAGTCGTTGCTGCGCGACCGACCGATCGGGGCGTCGATGGTGCCACTGCTCGGATCCGGATGACCCTGCACGAGAGCGTGATACCGCTTCTCGATCGTTCGCTCCTTGAAGGCGCGCTTGAGCACCGTGTACGCCCGCTCGGATTGTGCGACGACCATGACACCCGACGTACCGACGTCCAACCGCTGCACGATGCCCTGGCGTTCGTGCGCGCCCGACGTAGAGATGCGGAAGCCTGCAGCGACGAGTCCACCGATGACCGTCGGACCCGTCCACCCGACGCCGGTGTGTGCCGCGACGCCGACCGGTTTGTCCACGGCGACGATGTCGTCGTCCGCGTACAGAATCGTCAAGCCCTCGACGGGCTCGGCGTCGATCGTCAATTCGCGCTTGGGTTCGGGCAAGGCGACTTCGAGCCAACTGCCGCCGCCGAGGCGATCGGACTTCGCAACCGGCGCGCCGTCGACGAGGACCGCACCCTCTTCGGCCATCGTCGCAACCGCTGTTCGTGACAGACCGAGCAGGCGCGCAAGGCCGGCATCCACCCGCATGCCGTCCAGTCCGTCCGGAACCGGCATGGACCTACTTTCACCCATTTAGCTGTCCTCGCTACGGGCGTTCGACGACGTTCGAGTGCCGTCCGGTTCGAACCCGAACAGCGTCAGCCCGACAAGCAGGATCGCGCCGCAGACGATCGCCGAATCGGCGACGTTGAAAACGGGCCACCACCCGACGGACACGAAGTCGACGACATGGCCGCGCAGCGGTCCCGGCGAACGGAAGAATCTGTCGATGAGGTTGCCGAGTGCACCGCCGAGCACCATGCCCAGGCCGATCGCCCACCACAGCGACCGCATCTTTCGACCGATCCGTACAACTCCGATGACGACAGCGACAGCGACGAGGGTCAGCACCCAGGTCCACGCCGTCGCCATGGAAAACGCCGCGCCTGGGTTGCGGACCAACGTCAACGTCACGACGTCGCCGATGATCCGGACCGGTTTCTGCGGGTCGATATTCGCAACCGCGAGGACCTTGGTGAGGAGGTCGAGAGCCAGCAACACACCAGCGATCGTGAGCAGCAGCGGCAGCCGCAGCTTGCCCTTCGGTGCGGCCGTAGGTGTCGATTCGGGCGACTCGGACACCGAGCCGGCCGGTTCGGCTGGAGTGTCTCGAGCGGGCACAGCCGGGACGTCTTCGCCGGCTCGTCGATCTTGTGTCACCTGACCATCATCCCTCACCGCGTAACCTGGTCGAGTGACGGTGTTGTCGTACCCGGTCCGGTCCAGCATCTTTGCGCTGGCCGCGACGCTCAGCCTCAGTTCTTTCGTCTCTGGATGCAGCGAGAGCGCAGACTCGCCCGCGCCCGAAGCAGAATCCACCCAAGCGGTCAAAAACGAAGTGACTGTGCCTATTTCGGCGGTCACAGTGGCCTTGGTCGACCCGGGCGACGGTCCGCACGAAGTTCTCGCGCCACACCCGGCAATGGGTGCAACGCAGCAGGTGACGTTGCGCACGACCAACCGAATTCGCCAGCAGATCAACAATCAGGCCGACCAGGAACTCTCCTCACCCGCGCTGACCATTCCGCTCACGGCGGCGGCGGACGAGCACGGCGCGCGGCTGACCATCGGCAAAGTCACGACACCCGACGCCAAGCTATCGGGCGGACTGGGACCAGCCGAGGGCTCGCACGCCGGTTTCACCGTCAACCCGCGCGGAGCCATCACGTCGCTACGCCTGAGCCCGCCCGCCGACGCCACCGATGCCGTTCGCTCGGCAATCGAGCAGGCGTTCTATCAAGCCGTCTACAGCGCGGTCGTGTTCCCCGACGAACCCATCGGCGTCGGCGCGGTATGGACGATGCAGCAGCAGGTGTCCGGCGGCGTGACGCTCGACCAGATCACGACGGCGCGACTCGCAGAACGCGACGGTAATCGCGTCGTCGTGACCGTCGACGTCATGCAGAAGCCGAAGTCCGAGATCTGGAACCTGCCCAACGACGCCGGAATGCTGACCGTCGAGGACTTCGTCATGAAAGGCAGTGGCACCGTGACGATGGATCTCGGCCTTCCGTTACCTGTCGACGGCTTGATCAGCCTCGGGGGTGACCAGACCTACGCCGATCCGGAGACCTTGACGCGGCTCAAGCAGTCCACCGGCAGCACCGTCCAGTGGGGCGGTTAGGCGTGCGCGCTGCACACTCCATGGCCGTGTGCGCCGCCGTATCCGTTGTTCTCGTCGGCTGCTCCGACGACCAACCCACGCCGTCGCAGACGGTCGACTCGCTCGGTGCGGTGGTTGCCGCTCCGACTGCAATCACGGCGCCGCCGATCACCGATTCGGCGGCACTGCGGGCACTGCTGCTGACGCGCGCCGACCTGCCACCAGGCTTCTCGCCCCTCGCCGACCCCACGATCGATCTCGGACTACCTCCGGCACCCGACGGACCGGACAAGGCTCGCACCGACCCTGCACAGTGCTCGGCGGTACTCGAGCCACTCGCCGCACAGCGGACGGGCGCGACCGCCGACGGCGCCGCCAGGTTCGCAGGTCCGGATTTCACCAGCATCGACGTCGACGCCGCGAGTTACTCGATCGACGCCGCGGCCGATGCGTTCACGCGAGTGCAGCAGACCCTGCGCGAGTGCGCGAGCTACAGCGGTACCGACGCCGACGGGGTTGCTGTCGACTACCGGATCGGTGCCCTCGATCAGCCGACGAGCGGCGACGCGTCGACGGCGTTTCGCATCCTCACCGAAAGTGACGGCATCACGCTGACCACCGATGCTGTGCTCACCATCGTCGGCTCGACGGTCGTCCAGTTGACCGCCTCGGGTCAGGAGCCCATCGATCCGGCGGTCCTCACCGGTCTCGTTGCGCGGCAGGTCGATCGATTGCGGACCCCGCCCCAGACGTGACACGGCGGGAGGGTCACCTTCACGTCGCCAGACAGCGTCTGGGTGCCCCTCACTCCGCTGTTCGGGCTCAGGCGCAGGCCGGCGATTGCTGCCCTAGATTTCCGAGCACTGCACAGACCCAGTCCTTCTTCAGCTTCCATCGGCCGTCCTCGGGAACGAAGTCGACGGTGATGACGTTCGGCTGACCGCTGATGGTGAGCGTGCCGGTTGCCTGCAGTTCGTTGGTGCCGAACGGCTCGACGCTCTCGATCGAGGCTGTGACGTTCGCGGCCCGCGCGGCCTCGACGAACTGGTTCACAAGTCCCGGATCAGCTTCGGCGCCCTGGACCTGTCCGACCTTCTCCTCGACCGGAACCGCTGGATCGAGCGCACGCTGGAACTGAGCATTCAGCTCTTCCGGCGTCGGCTGCGGGGGCAGGTCCGCAGCCCGCGTCGGTTCCGGAGTCGTCACACCCGTCGGCGGTGGATTCTCCGTAGGGTCGGAACCACAGGCCGTCATGGTGAGTGCGCCGACGATCGCCACGGCGGCAATCAGTACGCGGGAGGTGCTGCGCTGCATCAACTCAGGGTCCTTACCTTCGGGTGGTCGTCGGCAACACAAATGGCCGGCACCTCGGGGGTACCGGCCATTCGAGCAAGACTGTCTATCGATCAGGCGCAGGCGGGCGAAGGCTGCTGCAGGTTGGTCAGCAGCGTGCAGACCCATTCCTTCTTGAGCTTCCACTTGCCGTCTTCGGCGACGAAGTCGACGGTGATGTCGCCAGGCTGACCGTTGATCGAGAACGTGCCCGCCGCCTGCAGTTCGTCGGTACCGAGCGGCTCGACCTTGGTGATGGTCACCGTGGCGCCGGCATTACGCGCTGCTTCGACGAACTGACCGACCAGAGCCGGATCAGCCTCGGCGCCCTGGACCTGGTCGACCTTCTCCTCGACCGGGACGGCAGGATCGAGTGCACGCTGGAACTGTGCGTTCAACTCTTCCGGTGTCGGCTGGGCGGGCAGGTTCGCGTCACGCGAACCGGCACTTGCCGAGGTCGTAGCCGCTGCCGCCGCCGATGTGGTGGTGGGTGAGTCGGCACTCTTGTCGTCGGAGCCACACGCGGTCATCGTGATCGCGCCGACGATCGCCATACCGGCGATCAGTGCGCGGCTGGTGCTGCGAAGCTTCAACTGCTCGTCCTTACGTTTCGAGGTCATCTGTTCTGTCCCACTATTGCAGCTACGGCCGAGTAGGCCCGTGCTGCCGGAAGCACCCAGGCTACCTTCACCGGAGGCTGTCCAGCGGATCCGCCCTGGCCAGCAGCGCGTCGCCGCCAGGAAACGTCCTGGTCGAGCCGGGTCCGGTCGACCGGGTCTCGAACCGCACCGTTACTACTCCGTGACCGGCTCCCTGCACCCAGCCGTGCCCGAACTCCGGATGAGAGACGTCGATACCCGGGTGCCACACGGGCGTCTGCGGTCCGTCGGTCGCTGGGTCCGACGCCGCGGCTGGCTCGGAAGACTCCTCCTGCTGATCCTCGGCTGCGATCACACTTTCGACACCCGACGTTTCCAGTTCGGGGAACAGCGAACCCTGTCGAAAGGTGGACAACCCGCCGAAGCCGACGCCGACGAGCCGAACCGGTCCGAGTTCGATCGGGTCGATCACCGAACGCTGTGCCGCGCCGATCAGGGGTGGCTTTTCCGTTGTGGCGTACGGCAAGGTGATCGACCTGGTGATGATGGTCATGTCGGATCGCTTGAGTTTGAGCACGACCGTTCGCGCCGCACGGCCGTCTTCGAGCAGTCGATCGTGTGCGTGCGAGGCGATGCTGTCGACCGCAGAGCGTAGGTCGGCGAGCGTCACGATGTCGGTGGCAAACGTGGTCTCGGCGCTGATCTGCTTCGCCTCGGCACGCTCGGACACCGTCCGATCGTCGACTCCGTTCGCGAGGCGATGCAACGCGGTCCCCACTGCGTTGCCGAGAATCGACGCGGCCTCCGATTCGGGCATTGCCGCGAACCCACCGATCGTCTCGACGCCGAGCTTGCGCAACTTCGCCTCGGCGACAGGACCTATCCCCCACAGCTTGCGGACCGGAAGTGCTGCAAGCAGTTGGTCCTGTTCGGCGGGCGAGACCACTCGCACCCCGTCCGGTTTCGCAAGGCCCGACGCAATTTTCGCGACCTGCTTGCCAGTCCCAGCACCGATCGACGCGACGAGTCCGGTCTCGGTGCGAACGAGGGTCCGCAGCTGTTCACAGAACTGCCACACCTCGGCGGCGGTGGCACCGGCCAACTCGACGGGCTCGCCGAAGGCCTCGTCCATCGACAGCTGTTCCAGTACCGGCATCCGCTTGCGCAGAGCATCGAACACCTGCTTGCTGACCGCGGAATAGACGCTGTGCCGAGGCGGCAGCACAACCGCGGCTGCACCGACCATCCGCCGCGCCTGATGCATCGGCATCGCCGACCGTGCGCCGAACACCCGTGCCTCGTAACTCGCACCCGCGACCACGCCGCGACCACCCGCACCACCGACGAGCACGGGTCGGCCACGCAAGGTGGGTCGCGTCAGCTGCTCGACGGAGGCGAAGAACGCGTCCATGTCGAGGTGCAACACCCAGCGGCGGCTACGGGTCGGATCGAGTTCGGTCACCTCGTCGTCGGTGGCTTCTTCGGTGCGGGCTTCTTCTTCGCGGTTTTGGGTTTGGGTACAGGCAGGACATCAGCGGTCCGTTGCACGAATTCGTGTAGCCACTCGGTGTCGGCCAGTTTGTCGTCCGGCACCGCGTAGTAGTCCTTCGAACCCGGGTAGGCGGGAGCGAGATAGGTTGCGTCGGAATACTCTTCGGCGATGTCGGTCGGTTTGACGAACAGCGTGTCGTCGCAGACGAACGCAACGATCTTGTCGTCGCAATACAGCCCGTACTCGCCGAACATCGCCCTGGTGCGAACGTCGAGCGGCTCCAACTGTTCGAGGAGATACGCGATCGTCTCCTTGCTCGTACTCATGAGAGTGCAACCTACGCGCAGACCCCGACAATCGATCGAATCCACCCGAGCGAATATGCCACCGGTACCGCTATGCGGGCCGGATGCGACATTCGCTCCGACTCCGACGGACCGCTGCAGCATCATGTAGGCGTGGACATCGGATTCGCACTACCCGTCTCGGGATCCTGGGCTACGCCCGACAACGTCGTCGAGATCGCCGAGACCGCCGAAAGACTCGGCTATACGACGTTGTGGACCTATCAGCGCCTGCTCTATCCGGAGGGCACCAAGCTGTCGTCGGTGTACGAGAGCGTGCTCGATCCCGTCACGGTCCTCGGTTTCGCGGCCGCTGTGACGACGAGAATCCGGCTCGGCACCGCGATCGTCAATCTGCCGTTCCAGTCGCCCGCGGTGCTCGGTAAGCAGTTCGCAACACTCGACGTGTTGTCCAAGGGCCGGCTGGAGGCAGGCCTCGGACTCGGTTGGGCGCAGGAGGAATTCACGGCGGCAGATGCCGAGTACACCCGAAGGGGCGCACGCGGTGACGAGTTCATCGCAGCGATCCGCGCCGTCTGGGGTCCCGATCCCGTTGAATTCGACGGGGACTTCTACACGATTCCGCGCTCGAAGATCCTGCCGAAACCGGTCCAGCAGCCGCATCCGCCGATCTTCCTCGGCGGCATCGCCAAGCCGGCGCTCGATCGGACCGGCCGACTTGCCGACGGCTGGATCAGCAGCAGCGGGGCGGACCTCTCGACGCTCGCCGACCCCATCGAGCGGGTCAAGAGCGCGGCACGTGCGGCGGGCCGCGACCCGGACGCATTGCGCTTCGTCTGCCGCGGCGTCATCCGCGACACCAACCGCAACGGTCCGCTCACCGGGACCCCCGAGCAGATCCGAGCAGACCTGCCCGACCATGCCGCGCAGGGGATGACCGAAACCTTCCTCGATCTCAACTTCGATCCGACGATCGGCAACCCTCGGGCGGACCCGGCCGAATCGATGCGCCGGGCCCGCGAGATTCTGGAAGGACTGGCTCCGACCGGCTAACCCTTGTCGATCACGATCCGAACGCGGGTACCCGACGCCAGGTCGAGTACCGACTCACCGGGGTCGACTGCAGCGAACTCGAGTTGCGTGGCTAGCACTTCGCCCGCGATCAGTTCGCGGTGCGTCTGTGCCCAGTGCGCGAACTCCTCCGGCACAGCGAGGGTGACGAGGATGCGATCGGACACGTCGAGGTCGAGTGTCTTGCGCGCCTCCTGCAGTTCACGGATCAGATCTCGCGCCCAGCCCTCGGCTTCGAGTTCTTCGGTCACGACCGAGTTCAACACGACGAGGCCTGCGTTACCCGGCAGTGCCGCAGTCGATTCGGGCTCAGCGGCAACAAGGCGCTGCGTGTACTCCTCGGGAAGCAACTCGATACCGGCGGCACGAACGACGCCGTCGGAATCTTCCGCCCAATCCCCCGCCTTGACGGCCTTGATCACCGACTGCACGTCTTTGCCGAGCCGAGGCCCGGCAGCGCGCGCGTTGACGACGAGTTCGAACCGACCGTGTGAATCGACGTCGGTGGTGAGGTCGACCTTCTTGACGTTGACTTCGTCGGCGATGATCTCGACGAACGGCGCCAATCGTTCGGCGTCGGCTGCCGCGACCGTAACTTCCGACAGCGGCAGACGAACACGAAGATTCTGCGCCTTCCGCAGACTCGACACCGTGGAGCACACCAGCCGGACCTCGTCCATCGCGTCCACGAGTTCCTGATCGGCCGGAAGCTCTTCCGCCGCAGGCCAATCGGCAAGATGCACCGAACGACCTCCGGTCAGACCCCGCCAGACGACCTCCGAGATCAGCGGCAAAAGCGGTGCGGCCAATCTGGTGACGACCTCAAGCACGGTGTGCAGCGTGTCGATCGCGTCGCGATCTTCACTCCAGAACCGCGAACGCGACCGCCGCACATACCAATTGGTCAGCGCGTCACAGAACCAGCGCAGCTCGTCGCAGGCTCCGGCGATGTCGTAGGTCTCGAGTGCATTCGTCATCGCGTCCCGGGTCGCCGCCAACTTGGCGAGGATGTAGCGGTCGAGGACGTGCGTCGAATCCGTACGCGACACACCGGGTTTCGATGCGTACAGCTGCAGGAACGTCCAGGCGTTCCACAGCGGCCGCAGCGCTTGCCCCGCACCCTCGCGGATGCCGCGCTCGGTCACAACGAGGTTGCCACCACGCAGGATCGGCGACGCCATCAGGAACCAACGCATCGCGTCGGAACCGTCGCGGTCGAAGACCTCGTTGACGTTCGGGTAGTTGCCCTTCGACTTGCTCATCTTCAAGCCGTCTTCGCCGAGCACGATGCCATGCGCCGCAACGGTTTTGAATGCAGGACGATCGAAAAGAGCGGTCGCGAGCACGTGCAGCGTGTAGAACCAGCCACGCGTCTGCCCGTTGTATTCGACGATGAAGTCACCCGGGTAGTGCGTCTCGAACCAGTCGGTGTTCTCGAACGGATAGTGCACCTGCGCATACGGCATCGAACCCGACTCGAACCAGCAGTCGAGCACCTCGGGGACACGACGCATCGTCGAGCGACCGGTCGGATCGTCCGGATTCGGACGCGTCAGGTCGTCGATCATCGGGCGATGCAGATCGTCGGGACGCACGCCGAAGTCACGTTCCAACTCGTCGAGCGAGCCGTAGACGTCCAGCCGCGGATAGGCAGGATCGTCGGACGTCCACACCGGGATCGGACTGCCCCAGTAGCGATTTCGGCTGATGTTCCAGTCCCGCGCGCCTTCGAGCCACTTGCCGAACTGACCGTCTCTGATGTGTTCGGGCACCCAGGTGATCTGCTGGTTCAGCTCGACCATCCGGTCGCGGAACTTGGTCACGGCGACGAACCACGAGGGCACCGCCATGTAGATCAGCGGCTCACCCGAACGCCAACTGTGCGGGTAGGAGTGCTCGATCGTCTCGTGGCGCAGCATCTTTCCCGCAGCCTTGAGGTCCTTGATGATGTTCGGATTCGCGTCGAAGACCATCTGGCCCTCGTACGGCGGCACCAACGCGGTGAACTTTCCGCCGGCATCCAGCGGTTGGACAATCTCGATGCCGTTGGCCGTCGCGACGTCCATGTCCTCTTCACCGAAAGCCGGTGCGAGGTGGACGATGCCGGTACCCGAATCGGTCGTGACGTAGTCGGCGGCAAGCACGCGGTGTGCGTTCTCGTGGCCTTTGCCCGCACGGTAGAAGAAGTCGAACGGCGGCGTGTAGGTCAGGCCGACCAGTTCGCTGCCCTTGTGCTCGGATACAACCTCCGGAGCTTCGCCCAACTCCCGCGCGTAGTGCGCGACACGCTCTTTGGCAAGCACGTACCGCTTGCCGTCGGCAGCGGATACCTGGACGTAGTCCGTATCGGGGTGGACCGCGATGGCTAGGTTGGACGGCAACGTCCACGGCGTCGTCGTCCAGATGACAGCGTTCGCACCGTCCAGGACTGACCCCGGTGCGTTCAGCGGCATCTCGACCGTCACGGCCGGGTCTTGGCGCATCTTGTACGCGTCGTCGAGCCTGGTCTCTTGATTCGAGAGTGGCGTCTGCTCGTACCAGCTGTAGGGCAGCACGCGGAAGCCCTGGTAGATCAGGCCTTTGTCCCACAGCGCCTTGAACGCCCACATGACCGATTCCATAAAATCGACATCGAGCGTCTTGTAGTCGTTGTCGAAATCGACCCACCGCGCTTGACGCGTCACGTAGTCGCGCCACTCGCCGGTGTACTTGAGGACCGAGGCCTTGCACGCAGCATTGAAGTCGGCGAGGCCCATGTCGTCGATCTGGGACTTGTCGGTGATGCCGAGCTGCTTCTCGGCCTCGATTTCGGCCGGAAGTCCGTGACAATCCCACCCGAAGCGACGCTCGACCTTGTTTCCGCGCATGGTCTGGAAGCGCGGAACGAGGTCTTTGACGTAGCCGGTCAGCAGGTGACCGTAGTGTGGCAAACCATTGGCGAACGGGGGTCCGTCGTAGAAAACGAACTCCGGACTGTCGCTTCGATGCTCCACGCTCGCCCGAAACGTACCGTCCGCTTCCCACGCAGCGAGCACCTGACGCTCGAGATCGGAGAACGCGACGCTGCCTGCAGCCGTACCACCGGACAGGTCGACGCGGGGATAAGAGGTGTTCTGATCGTCCGAAGACGTGTTGTCCGAAGACGTGTTGTCCGAAGACACTGCGGGCTCCCTACGTGCCGTGTTCTGGCACGGGGACGATGTCGGCGCAGTGTGCGCCGGTACCGCGGTACCACCCCGCTTGCCCCGACGAGCTGAGTCGAGGCCTCTCTCGTGAGCTGTGTCGGGCTCACCCGTTCGGTTCTACTGAGCCGGAATCGGCCGTTCTTCCGAAGACTCCCCGGTGATGGCCGGATCTACGCCTACAACAAGTGCGTGATGAAACGATACTAACCGAGCGGCGGTTGTGAATGCCTGCCCTTTTTTCGGCGGTCGGGCGCAGGTTTGGTCAGATCGACCGCCCCTGCTCCGCTCGACACGGTCCCGTCGGCGCTGCTACGCGTGGTGAGCGCACTCGCAAGGAGCAACAGTGCCCCGACTACGCAGGCGGCGATGCATCCCCACGCCCACACGACGGATCCGGTCATCAACGAAACGATCAACAACCCGAATCCGACGGCGGCGAGAACAAGCGTCAGAACCAGCACGCCACACCCCGTGCAGAGCTAGCGGCAGCAGCGACCACCGAAGCGGCTACTTGCTCCCCTTGGCGAAGGACGCCTGGCTGTGGTTGCTCGACGTGCCGTCCTGGCCGAACGCCTCGCCACCGTCGACCGGAATGGCCGACCCACGATTGTCGAGCTCTTCGAGCTGTGATTCGAGGTAGGACTTCAGGCGGACCCGGTATTCCCGTTCGAACGTCTTCAACTGCTCGATTCGGCCTTCGAGGACCGTGCGCTGCTGGTTGATCGTCGCCATGATCTCGGTGTGCTTGCGCTCGGCGTCGGCCTGCAGCGCGTCGGCTTTCTCCTTTGCCTGACGCAGCTGGGTCTCGGACCGGGTCTGCGCGTCGGCGAGGAGGGCTTCCGACTTCTGACGTGCATCGGAAATCATCGCCTCCGAACGCGACCGTGCGTCGGTGACCAGGCGCTCGGAGTTGGTCCGGGCATTACCCAGCAACTGCTCCGACTCGGTCTTCGCGTCGTTGGTGAGGCGGTCGGCCATTTCCTGTGCGAGGCCGAGCACCTTGGCGGCCTGCATGCTTGCATCGCCGGTGGCCGGGGCTGCCGGCGCGGCGGATGCAATCGGTGCAGGTACCGGTGCGGGTGCCGGAGCTGGGGCTTTCGCCGTCTCGACGACCCGTGCGGCGGGTGCGGGCGGAGCGGACTTGTTGCCGCGGCCCTTCTTGGAATCGGAAAGCTCGGCATCGAGTTCGCCAACCCGCTGGCGCAGGTCTGCGTTCTCCTCGATGAGACGGGACAGCTCCTGCTCTACCAGGTCGAGGAAGGCATCGACTTCGTCTTCGTTGTATCCGCGCTTACCGATGGGCGGCTTGCTGAACGCAACGTTGTGCACATCAGCTGGTGTCAGCGGCATGGAAGGATCCCTTCACGCGTCATTTGTCGGTCTAGCAAGCATTCAGTTATAGCGCACTTCGCTTTGATATCAACCATCACACTGTAACTGGCGTCCATTCTGTCACACCTGACCCGCGGGTTGCGTCTGTCTCGACACAATCGACATCAGACCGAGCTCACTCGACATCAGACCGACCTCTCGACGATGGACATGAGGATGAAGACGACGAACAGCAAGACCATTATCGAGAGGTCGAGCCGGATCCCGCCGAGGTTGATCGGTGGGATCACTCGCCGAAGAAGTTTTACGGGCGGATCGGTGACCGTGAAGATTGCTTCGAGAAGCACAACCACGATCCCGGTCGGATGCCAGTCACGGGCAAAAGATCGAATGAATTCGACGATGATGCGACCGATCAGCAGCAACCAGAAGATGAAGAGCGCGAAGTAGATCACACTGAGGGCCACGACAACACTCTGCCTGAGTTTCCCTCATCGATCAAAATGGCCGACCCCGCACAGCACTCCCCCGACACGTTTCCCACCACGATCCCCCCGATCGACCCCCGGTTGTCACACCTAGGACTGGTTGTAGAAGCCGGTTTCGGCGATGCGCTTGCGCTCTTCTGCCGACACATCGATGTCTGCGGGTGAGAGCAGGAACACTTTGGTTGCCACTTTGTCGAATGAACCACGCAGCGCGAACGCGAGCCCGGCAGCGAAGTCGACAAGACGCTTCGCATCGGCATTGCTCATCTCGACGAGGTCCATGATGACCGGCGTTCCATCGCGGAATCGTTCGCCGATCGTGCGTGCCTCGCCGTAGTCACGCGGCCGAAGCGTCGTGATCTTCGACAGCGGTCCGCCGTCGTCGAACAACGGCGTGCGACGCGGTTCGACGCGAGCTTCCATCTGGGTGTCGATTGCAAGCGCACCGCGCGTTGCGCCACGAGAGATAGGAGCGGGGCCGCGAGCGGAAAGCGGCTCGAGCCGCGGGCCGCGCCGGGCGGGCTCGTAGGCGGCGGGCACATCGTCGTAGTCGTCGCGGCGTGCTGGTGCGTAGCCGGAGCGCGGTGCCGGGTCGGCGTAGTCGACGTCGTAGGACTCCCGAACCCGAGCGGGTCGGCGCGCCGGACCCGGCTCGTCGAGATAGTCGTCTTCATAGTCCTCGAGCGGAACCATGCCGAAGTAAGCCTTGAACTTGTGCAGGGTGCTCATTGATCGACCTTCCTTGGCACGGCTGGCCTTGGGGTATTTCAGGTGATACGCATGGGATCGAAATGTGTTTCAGGTGTTACTGATGGGGTTCAATTTATCGGCCGGGTACCTAACAACGCGGTACCGACACGCACGCAGGTCGATCCGTGTTCGATCGCAATTTCCAAATCACCCGACATGCCCGCAGATAGCTGCGTGGCGCCGGGATGGCTTTGCAGCACACGAGATTGCAACTCCTGCAGAGTTGCGAACGAACGGCCCGGCTCCGCGCCGACCGGAGGTATCGCCATCAGACCGGTCAGCTCCAGGTGTTCCGCGTTCGCCACCTGATCGGCAAGCTCCATCAGGTCCGCCGCGCTCACACCGCCGCGATCGGGATCGTCGTCGAGACTGACCTGCAACAGCACTCCTGGCGCGACGGCACGCTCACCGGCGGCAAGTGCGGCACCGGATGCCTTGTCCAACGCGCGGACCAGTTTGGCGTTGTCGACCGAATGGATTGCGTAGGCCCAGCCTGCAACTGCCCGCGCCTTGTTGCGCTGCAACCGCCCGATCATGTGCCAACGAACTGCGTGATCGTCCGTGGCACTCGCAAGCGCTGCAACTTTTGCCGTCGCCTCCTGCTCGCGAGACTCACCGAATTCCCGTGCGCCCAGCCGATACAGAATCTCCACATCCGAGACGGGGAAGAATTTGGTGACCGGTAGGAGCACAACCTCGTCCCTGCGCCGACCACCACTGCTGCAGGCGGCGGCGACGCGGCTCTCGAGCCGCTCGAATGCCGAAGCGAGTTCGGTCTCGCGGCTCATCTGCTGGTTTGCATCCAAATCACGCCTGCGATTCTCCCGGTGGGTGCTTCGCGCCGATGACTGAACAGAGCGCGGTCCTCGATCGTGCACCGCGGATCCTCCGCGACGCCGGCGATACCAGCGTCGAGCAACTGCCGTCGGATTCCGGCACGCAGGTCGAGACCCGGTGTACCTCTCACCGTCTTGGTCCGGCTGCCGGGGAGATGGCGTTCGACATCGGCAGCCATGGCGGCGGGTACTTCGTATTGCCGACCGCTCGCGGCCGGACCGAAAAACGCACCGATTCTGCTCAGTTGTGCGCCCTGTTCGACCATGACGTCGAGAACCCGCGGGACGATACCGATCCGGGCTCCGACCCGACCGGCGTGCACAGCCGCGATGACACCCGCCTCGTCGTCGGAGAGCAGTATCGGCACGCAATCCGCTGTCAGAACGACCAATCCGAGATCGGTCGCGGTCGTGACGAGCGCATCCGTCGCCGGAATCGGCTCGGCGGAGGGGCCGTCGACGACAGTGATGTTGCGACTGTGGATCTGTTCCATCCAGACGAGCCGATCCGGCCCGAGCCCGATCTCCGTGGCCAGCCGCTCCCGGTTCCTGGCTACTGCTGTGGGGTCGTCACCGACATGGTCCCCCAAATTGAACGAGTCGTACGGTGGGGCCGAAACCCCACCCGTACGACTCGTGACGACCCTGCGTGTGCGCCGAACGACTTGTGTCACACCGTAACTCTGTGTCACCGCGTGTCCGCCCGTCAAACTGCGTCCGTGTTCCGGACTTTATCTCCCGGACACTTTCGATCAGCGACGCATGAAGTCCGGTACGTCGACATCGTCTTCGACGTCGACGGCAGCAGCGGACCGTTGCGCAGAGTGCGCGGGTGCTCCGTTGCTCACCGACCGTGCCGGCTCGCGGTCCCGGTAGTGTGCGCCGTTTCCGTTCGATTGACCGATCTCGCCTGCGCGAGCAGACCCGATCGGCTGCGTCCGAGCAGCGGGTGCAGCTTCGACCGGACGTCGTGCCGGTGCTCCCGATTCGAATCCGGCAGCGATGACGGTCACCCGTACCTCGTCGCCGAGCGAATCGTCGATCACCGTTCCGAAGATGATGTTGGCTTCGATGTGCGCGGCTTCCTGCACGAGGGATGCGGCCTCGTTGATCTCGAACAGTCCGAGATCGGAACCACCGGCAATGGAGAGCAGCACACCTTGGGCGCCTTCCATGGACGCTTCGAGCAGCGGGGAGTTGATCGCCGATTCGGCAGCCTTCACCGCGCGACCGTCACCACGTGCCGAACCGATACCCATCAAGGCACTGCCTGCACCCGACATCACGCTCTTGACGTCGGCGAAGTCGACGTTGATCAAGCCAGGTGTCGTGATCAGGTCGGTGATGCCCTGCACGCCGTTGAGCAGCACTTCGTCTGCCGAACGGAACGCATCCATCAGACTGACGGCCGCGTCACCGAGCTGCAGGAGCCGGTCGTTCGGAATGACGATCAGGGTGTCGCACGATTCGCGCAGCGATGCGATGCCGTGTTCGGCCTGCCCGCCGCGCCGCTTGCCCTCGAAAGAGAACGGGCGGGTGACGACGCCGATGGTGAGTGCGCCGAGCTTGCGTGCGATGCTCGCGACAACAGGAGCACCACCTGTTCCGGTGCCACCACCCTCGCCTGCGGTGACGAAGACCATGTCGGCGCCCTTGAGCACCTCTTCGATCTCGTCCTTGTGGTCTTCTGCGGCCTTACGGCCGACGTCGGGATCGGCGCCTGCGCCGAGACCTCGAGTCAGTTCACGGCCGACGTCCAATTTGACGTCGGCGTCGCTCATCAGCAGAGCTTGCGCGTCAGTGTTGACGGCAATGAACTCAACTCCCTTGAGTCCCTGCTCGATCATGCGGTTGACGGCGTTGACGCCGCCGCCGCCGATGCCTACGACTTTGATTACGGCGAGGTAGTTATGCGGGGGCGTCATGGGCTCTCGCCTTCCTTCGATCGCAAAGATTGTGTTCGCCTGTCGGCGTGGCCTACTTCAACCGAGTTGCCCGTAAACCCTAAACCTCAACCACAGGTTCAACGTTATGTCAAGTACTCGATTAGGGGCAAACGCTATGCACCGGCACACCGATCCGCACGCAGGCGCGCCGTGTCGGGCGCGGATTCTTTTACTTCTGCCACCTGTGCCATCGCCCATCGGGTACAGCAGGGCCGCGCATCCGAGCGAAACAGGCCTACTGCAACGTGTTTCGCGTCACCGAACGGTCGGCAGGTCCGGACTCGACACGTCGTAGATTCGACCCGGCTGCGTGAGCAAGGGCAGCGCGATGTCGGATTTGCGCTGCGAATCGTCTTGACTCCCCCACACGATCACCCGACCGTCGAGCAGGTTGAGCGTGATGTCCGAGATCGACGTTGCCACCACTTCCCCGACCTGCAGTCGCAACGGCGGCGGCGTGGCAGCGAGAACAGCGAGGACCGCCTGGGTCGTCGGGTCGCCTGCACCTGGATTGTCGACCTTCAACCTCGGCACACCAGGCGGCGGCGGCTCGATCGCATAGTCGACACCGGTCGCGTCGAGCAGGTGCGTTCCCTGCGGGGAATCGAAGAACACGATCGGCGCACGCTCGGTGACCGTCACCCGAACGGTCGACGGATACACCCGCTGCACGCGGACCGAAGCCACCTTCGGCAACTGCGCGACACGTCGGGCCGCGGCATTCGTATCCACCCGTAGCAACGGTCTGCCGTCGTCGATCGCAAGAGCGGCAAGGACCTGCTCTTCGGGTATCGACAGCAGTCCCTGCACCGAGGTCTCGCGCACCGACATGATCGGCGTGAACCAGCCGCCGACGACAACGGCAACCGCGACGACAACGACGCCGACGATCGTCCACACCGCGGGCTTGCCGATCCGCCGCGTCGACCTCGGTTCGGCTGCCTCGTCTCGTCGACGACCGGTCCGTCGATTCGAACCGCGAGTCGAATTCCGCGCCGAGTTCCGAGACGATGTAGGCGAAGAACTCAACGTCGCTGCCGCCCGTTTTGCGGACGGGACCGGAGACCATCGAGGATCTGCGTTCCGAGCATCGTCACGTCGCCGGCACCCATCGTGATGATGACATCACCTGGCTGGCTCAGCCCGGCAACCTGACGACCGACTCGAGACATGTCCGGCTGATAGTGCACCGGCTTCGTCACCGAGCGAGCGACGAGCGCCCCGTTGACGCCTGGCAGCGGCTCTTCCCGCGCACCGTAGACATCGAGCACGACGACCTCGTCGGCCAGGTCGAGCGCGGCAGCAAAGTCTTCGGCGAAAGTTGCTGTGCGACTGTACAAATGAGGCTGGAAGACCACGATGACGTTGCCGCGCCGAGAGCGTGCGCCGTCCTTCGCCTCCTGTGCAACCAGTTCCGCTGCCGCACCGAGCACCGCGCGGACCTCGGTCGGGTGGTGGGCGTAATCGTCGAATACGCGCACACCACCTTCGCGGCCCGTGAACTGGAAGCGTCGGTGCACACCGGCGAATCCGGCCAGCCCTTCGAGGATCTCGCCGATATCGGCGCCTGCCTCGCGTGCCGCGAGCAACGAAGCAAGTGCGTTGAGCGCCATGTGTTTACCCGGCACGGCAAGTCGAAGCGTCCGAGGGCTCGTTTCGCCTGCAAGCAGGAACTGCGCAACTCCGCCGACATCACGCGGCTCCCAGCCGTGCAACTCGACTCCGACCTCGACGCCGTCGATCTGCGCCGCGCCGACCGATCCGTAGCCGATCACCCGGACACCTGGCAGCTTGCGTGCGGAGACCCGCCCCGCCAAGGCCGCGGAACCTGGATCGTCGAGACAGGCGACGAGGACTCCCCCGTCGCCCAGTCGTGCCGCGAAATCGTCGAACACCTGGACGTATGCCTCGGTGGAACCGAAATGATCGAGATGATCGGACTCGACGTTGGTGACGACGATGACATTGGGGTCGTACTGCAGCAGCGAACCATCGCTCTCGTCCGCCTCGGCGACGAAGATGTCACCCGTGCCGTGATGAGCGTTCGTTCCCGCTTCGTTGAGTTCGCCGCCGACCGCGAACGACGGATCGAAACCGCAGTGCTGCAACGCAACAACGAGCATCGAGGTCGTCGACGTCTTGCCGTGTGTCCCCGAAACCAGCAGCGTCCGATGACCCTGCATCAGCGCGGCGAGCACCTTCGGGCGCAGCACCACGGGGATACCGCGCACCCGGGCTTCGACGAGTTCCGGATTGTCCTTCGGGATCGCGGCATGGGTGGTGACCACAACGGTCGGGCCGCCGGGTAGCAGATCCAGCGCACTCCCGTCGTGACCGATCCGGACAACAGCGCCACGCGCACGCAACGCGAGCACCCCACGGCTTTCCTTCGCATCGGAACCCGATACGAGTCCGCCGCGAGCGAGGAGAATGCGGGCGATACCGGACATGCCTGCGCCGCCGATACCGACCATGTGCACACGCTGGAGTTCCTCGGGCAGTACCGAGGGATCCTGTGTCGTCGGGTCGTGAGAATCCGTCATCGTCTTGCTTCCTCCAAAACGATTCGCGCGACTTCGATTGCGGCATCGCGGTGCCCGGCGTCGGCTGCAGCCCTGCCCATCTGCAGCAGTCGCTCACGGTCACGCAACATCGGGATCACCTGATTCACCACATAGTCGGGATCGAAATCCGCGTCGGCGACAATCCTTCCACCACCCTGGGCGACGACGGGCTTCGCGTTGAGTTCTTGTTCGCCGTTTCCGTGTGGAAGCGGCACGTAGACGGCCGGTAGCCCCACGGCGGACACCTCCGCAACGGTCATCGCGCCGGACCTGCAGATCGCCGCATCGGCAGCCGCATAGGCGAGATCCATCCGCGTCAGATACGGAACGGCGATGTAGAGCGCGTCGGAGCCGGAGTTCGGGTCCGGTTCGGGCAACTCGATGGTGTTCTTCGGTCCGTGCGCGTGCAGTACCGACACACCCGCGGCGACGAGCGCTTTCGCGGCACCGGACACACCTTCGTTCAGCGAACGTGCACCCTGGGAACCGCCGAACACCAAAAGAACGGGCCCCTCGGCGGGGAGCCCGAAGTGCGCCCGCGCACCGGCTCGAAAGGCTTCACGATCGAGTCCGGTTATCGAGGATCGAACCGGGATACCCACCAATTCCGCTTCGCTGCGACCGCGGGCGTGGATGCCCGAATCCGGCACGGCTGCGAGGACACGTGCGGCGCGCCTGGCACCGATCTTGTTGGCGATGCCTGCCTTCGCATTCGCCTCGTGCACGACGATCGGCACAGCTCGGCGGCGTCGACCGACACCTTTGCCTCCCGCGAGATAGGCGGGCAGCGCCACGTAGCCGCCGAAGCCGACGATGACGTCGGCGTCGAGCCTGTCGATGATCTCGCGGGTTGCTTTGACCGAAGCACGAACGCGCGCAGGCAATTTGGCAAGGTCGAGTGTCGGTTTACGTGGCAGGGGCACCGGCGGAATCAGCTCGAGCGGATAGCCGCGCTCGGGCACGAGGGTTGTTTCGAGCCCACGCGACGTGCCGAGTGCTGTGACCCTGATCGACGGATCGAGCCGGTGCAGTGCGTCCGCGACGGCGAGCGCAGGCTCGATGTGCCCAGCTGTACCCCCGCCCGCGACGATCACCGAAATGGCAGTTCCGTCCGGTCGACCGTCTCGAGAAACCAGTGGGTCCGAGCTCACCTGTCGAATCCTCGCTCTCCATTGCGCTGCCTCGGCTGCCGCCGAGGATCTCGCGCCTCCACCGGGCGACCTCGCCGCGGCATATCGTTTCGCATCTCTCGCTTACGTGCGGCTTTGACCGCAGCCCGACGGGCTGCCTCGGCACGCGCAGCCTCAGCCTTGCTCGGCGAATACGCCTCGGGCTTGGGTAAACGTACCAACCGCGCGAATCGCCCTTCCTGTCCCGCATGCAGTGCAGCGATGGCCTCGGGTTCGTGCCGAGCCGCGTTCGCGATGATGCCGAACATCAGCAGCGTAATCGCCAGCGACGAACCACCCGCCGACACCAGCGGCAACTGCAGCCCGGTTACCGGCAGCAATCCGACGACGTAGCCCATGTTGATCACTGCCTGGGCTGTGATCCACGACGTGGCTGCCGCGGTCAGCAAACGGAGGAACGGATCAGCGGACCGCATCGCGATACGCAGGCCCGTATAGACGAACAGGGCGAAGAGGCCGATCACCAGCGCGCACCCGATGAAGCCGAGTTCTTCGCCGATGATCGCGAAGATGAAGTCGTTGTGCGAGTTCGGTAGATAACTCCACTTGGCACGGCTCTGGCCGAGGCCGCGACCGAGGATGCCGCCGTCGGCGAGTGAGTACAGCGCCTGCCGCGCCTGATAGCCGGTGCCCTGCGGATCGTTGTCCGTGCCGAGCCAACCGGTGACTCGCGCGGAGCGGTAGCCGGCCGAGAGTGCGAGGACAACTGCCGCGGCCGCACCCGACGCCATGATCGCGGCGAAGACCCTGACCGGTAGCCCACCGAACCACAGCAGGGCGGCGAGCACGATGCCGAGCGCGATCGTCGTGGAGAGGTTCGGCTGCAGCACAACCAGCCCACAGACGATCAAACCTGCAGGCACGAGCGGAATGACGATGTCCTTGAGGCTCGCGTTCTCCGACCGCCGCGACGCGAGCAGATGGGCGCCCCACAGCGCGAAGGTGACCTTGGCGATCTCGGAGGGCTGCACCGAAATACTGCCGATCATGAACCAGCGGCGCGCGCCCTGTACCTCGACACCGATACCCGGAATCAGTACGAGCACAAGCATGATCACCGAGATCACGAACGCCGGGAACGACAGTTTCCGCAGCGTCCTGATCGGCATTCGCAGCGCGATGTAGAAGAGGACCGCGCCGAGCACCGCGTACATGGCCTGCTGGTTGAACAGTGCGTAGGCCGATCCGCCGCCTGCATACGACTCGACGCTCGACGCCGAAAGGACCATCACCAGACCGAGCACCGTCAGCAGCGTCGCGATCGTCACGATCAGGTGGAACGACGCAAGCGGTCGCTGCAACCACGTGCCGAAACGGGTCCGCGGTTGGGGCTGCCGGTCCGCGCGGGCGGTACTCGTCCTGTCGGGCTTTCGACCAGCGGTCGGCGAACTCGGGCGAGCCGATTCGCGGATGCTCATCGGGGCAACCGTGAGATGTCGTCGGATTGCAGCGTTCGAACCGCGGCGGCGAAACTGTCGCCACGTTGTCCGTAGTTGTCGAACATGTCGAGAGACGCCGCGGCCGGTGCGAGCAGAACGGTGTCACCGGGTCGCGCCAAACGTGCTGCCTGCCGGACCGCTTCGGCCATCACGGCATCGGAATCGACCGTCGAATCCACGGTTCTGGTCACATCAGCCACATCGGTCACTACTGCATCGTCTCGCGCACGCACCCCGACCACGGGCACATCTGGCGCGTGTCGCGCCAAAGCCTCTGCGATCTGCGCCGCATCCCGTCCGATCAGCACCGCGCCGACGAGCCGATCCGCGACCTCGCGCACGAGGTCATCGACCTGGGCGCCCTTCAACAAACCGCCCGCGACCCAGACGACGCTCGGGTGGGCCAAAATCGACGAACGAGCCGCATGTGGGTTCGTTGCCTTCGAATCGTCGACGAACGAGACCTCGGAAAGCTCCCGCACACGCGCTGCACGATGTGGTCCGACGGTGAACGAGCGCAGCCCGCGGCGGACCGCTCCCGGCTCGATGCCGATCGACCGCGCAAGCGCCGCGGCCGCGAGCGCGTCCATCACACCGGCCGGTCCCGCAGGCGTGATCTCGGCGATCGGCGCAAGCACCTCGTCGTCACCGAAGGCACGGTCGAGCAGGTGACCGCCCCAGACGCCGAGTTCGTTCTGCTCCGGCTCACCGAGCCGAAATCCGACGGTGCGGCCTGCGGGCGAACCGGCCGCTAGCCCCGCGGCCACTGCGTCGTCGAGCCCGATGACGCCGACCTTGCCGGTCAGCGCCTGGCGTTTCGCGTCGACGTAACCGGCCATGCCACCGTGCCAGTCGAGGTGATCTTCGGCGATGTTGAGGACGACCCCGGCGTGGGGATGCACCGACGGCGCCCAGTACAGCTGAAACGACGACAGCTCGACGGCAAGCACTTCCGGACGCGGTTCGCTGCGCAACGCCGCCAACACGGGCAGGCCGATGTTTCCGCACGCTGCGTTCGGTATCCCCGCTGCGGTGAGGATCGATTCGAGCATCGACGTCGTCGTCGTCTTGCCGTTCGTCCCCGTCACGACGAGCCAACGCGTCGTCGGTCCGTAGAGCTGCGCCTGATCGACCCGCCAGGCGAATTCGACGTCGCCCCAGATCGGAATGTCACGCGCGGCAGCGGCGGAGAGAACCGGCGAATCAGGTCGCCAACCGGGACTGGTCACTACGAGCTCCACGCCGTCGAGACCACCGTCCTCCGTCAGCTCGTCGGCCGTTGCGAACGAGACGTGTCGCGCCTGTGCCTCGGCAGCAGCACTCGGACTGCCATCGCTCACCGTGATGTGGGCGCCGAGTTCACGCAGCGGCTCGATTAGCGCGCGCCCGGTGACACCCCACCCGGTGACGAGAACCCGCTTGCCCTGCAGAGAGTCGAGCGGGACCACCTCAGTCACCGACCGCCGACAGGTACTGGCTGTAGAAGAGGAACAGACCGATCGCCGACGCTATCGCAGCGAGCAACCAGAACCTGATGATCACCGTGGTTTCTGCCCAGCCCGCGAGTTCGAAGTGATGATGGAACGGGGCCATTCGGAAGACTCGTCTTCGCGACGACCTGAACACCGCGACCTGGATGACGACCGACGCCGCCTCGGCGACGAAGAGCGCGCCGATCACAACCATCAGCAGTTCGGTGCGCGAGGTAATCGACAGGCCTGCGAGCATGCCGCCGAGCGCGAGCGAGCCGGTATCCCCCATGAAGATCTTTGCGGGCGCGGCATTCCACCAGAGGAAGCCGACGCAGGCACCGGCACCGGCACCGCAGATCAGGGCGAGGTCGAGCGGATCGCGGACGTTGTAGCAGCCCTGATCCGGGGACGTCTCACACGCGTTGCGGTACTGCCAGAAGGTGATGATCACGTACGCGCCGAGCACGAGACCCATCGAACCGGCGGCCAGACCGTCGAGGCCGTCGGTGAGGTTGACGGCGTTCGACCAGGCGCTGATCATCGCGTAGCACCACAGGATGAACACCATCGCGCCCATCGAGACCGTCGTGATGTCGCGGACGTAGGACAGGTGTGTGCTGCCCGGCGTGAGACCGCTCGCACCACGGAACTGCAGTGCGAGGATGCCGAACGTGATCGCTGCTATGAACTGACCGACAAGTTTCGCCGTCTTGTTCAAGCCGAGGTTGCGTTGTTTGCGGATCTTGATCAGATCGTCGAGAAAGCCGACGCCACCGAGTGCCGTCGCAAGTCCGAGAACGAGCAGACCCGACGCCGACGGACCGTCCGCGTTGTAGCCGATACCGATCAGATGGGCGCCCAGGTAGCCCGCCCACAGAGCGGCAAGGATGGCGACGCCACCCATCGTCGGCGTCCCGCGCTTGCTCTGGTGACTCGCAGGTCCCTCGACCCGGATCTCCTGCCCGAAGCCCTGTTTCGAGAATGCCTTGATGAGCACGGGCGTCAGGAGAATCGAGACCGCGAGCGCGATCCCTGACGCGAAAAGGATCTGCCTCAATTAAGTCGCCTCCATGCTCGGTCGCAGCGTGGACAATAGCCGGTCTGCGATCACCCACAACCCGATCGACTGAGATGCTTTGACGAGCACCAGGTCACCTGCTTCGACTTCGGCTTCGAGAAGTTCGATTGCGGCGGCGATGTCGGGCACCAGCATCGACTCGTTGCCCCACGACCCTTCCATCACGGCACCCTGGTGCATGCCGTGGGAGGGTCGTGACGTTCCGATCACGACGAGCCTGTGCACATCGAGTCGGACGGCAAGTCGGCCGATCGCGTCGTGTTCGACGACCGTGTCCGGTCCGAGCTCGGCCATCTCACCGAGTACGGCCCAACTGCGCCGCGGCTTGGCGGGATCCGCACGAGCCATCGACACCAGCGCCTTCAGCGCGGCGCGCATCGAATCTGGGTTCGCGTTGTAGGAGTCGTTGATGACGGTGAGTCCGTCGGGCCTCGTCTGCACATCCATTCGGCGTGCCGACGCGGCGTGCGCCCCGGCGAGTGCTGTCGCGACCGTCAGGAGGTCGGCACCGCATTCGAGCGCAACCGCGGCGGCGGACAGCGCGTTGCCGACCTGATGCTCGCCGTGCACGGCGAGTGTCACCGGGATACGTCCCGCCGGCGCGACGAGATCGAACGATGCCCGTGCCTCGTCGTCGAGGACGATGTTCTCGGCGCGGACGGTCGCTCGCGCGTCCCTGCCGACCAGCACGACCCGTGCGGAGGTGCGGTCTGCCATAGCTGCCACCAGCTGATCGTCCGCGTTGAGAATCGCAACGCCGGTCGACGGAAGTGCTTCCGCCAGTTCGCCTTTGGTCGACGCTATGGCCTCGCGCGAACCGAACTCACCGAGGTGGGCGGTACCGACGTTCAGCACGACCCCGATCCGCGGCGGCGCCGTCGCAGCCAAGGTCGCGATATGACCGACGCCACGCGCCGAGAGTTCGAGAACGAGAAAGCGGGTGGATTCGTCGGCGCGTAGCGCGGTCCACGGGTGGCCGAGTTCGTTGTTGAACGACCCAGGCGGGGCGACGACAGGTCCGAGCGGGGCAAGCACCGCCGCCAGCAGGTCCTTCGTCGATGTCTTCCCCGACGATCCGGTTACCCCGACGACAGTAAGTCCGCCGTCGCTCAGCCGATCCACAACGGCCCGAGCAAGTTTCGCGAGCCCCGCCAAGACTGCCGCGCCCGATCCGTCGGTGTCGTGCTCGAGCGCCATCGCGTTCGTCTCGGTCTTCGCTTCCGGAGCGACGACGATCGCAGGCACGCCGACCGGGCGGGCCGCAAGCACGGCGACCGCTCCAGCGGCAACAGCAGCGGCAGCATGGTCGTGTCCGTCGACGCGCGCGCCGGGCAGTGCAAGAAACAGGCTGCCCTCGCCGATCTTCCTGGAGTCGAATTCGACTGTTCCTGTGACCCGTGCGGTCGGATCCGGAACGTCGTGCAGTGTGCCGCCGACAATCTCTGCGATCTCGGCCAACGTCAGCGCGATCACCGTCGGGTCCGATCGTCGATTGCGGCCGCGAGAATCTCGCGGTCGTCGAACGGATACTTCACGCCCTGTATCTCCTGACCTGTTTCATGACCTTTGCCCGCGATCAGCACGACATCGCCTGGTTGTGCCCACTCGACCGCAGCGGCAATCGCCGCCGCACGATCGGCGACGACGCGGACCTCACCACGCTGGGTCTCGGGCACCGCGAGCGCGCCCTCTTCGACGGCCGCACGGATGGCAGCGGGATCCTCGCCACGGGGATTGTCGTCGGTGATCACAAGCAGGTCGGACCACCGGGCACCGACGGCACCCATCAGCGGCCGTTTGCCCGCGTCTCGGTTACCGCCGGCACCGACAACCACGGCTATGCGGCCGTTGCTGTGCGCCCGCAACGTCGAGATGACGACCTCCAGCGCGGCCGGTTTGTGCGCGTAGTCGACGACCGCGAGAAATTCCTGGCCACGATCGACGCGTTCGACGCGCCCCGGGACATCGACCGTGCTCAACGCCTGGGCAACCAGTTCGGGGTTCGCGCCGGCGGCCGCACAGGTCGCAACGGCAAGAAGGGCGTTCGCGATGTTGTAGCGACCGGGCAACCGCAGTTCTGTCAGGATCGTCGCCGAGACGCCGTCCACCGCCGGAGCAACGATCTCGAAATGCTGACCCCCACCGACCGACGTGGCCTCGTTGCGCGCAGACCAATCGGCCTCGGCGGATTTGCTTGCCACCGTGACGACGTCTGGTCCGGCGACCTGCGCCATTCGCGCACCCCACTCGTCGTCCACACACACAACCGCGTGGCGCGCACGCACTGCCGAGCCTTCGGCGAACAGCCGAGCCTTCGCGGCGAAGTAGTCCTCGAAATCCTTGTGGAAATCCAGATGGTCCTGCGACAGGTTGGTGAACGACCCGATGTCGAACCGAGTGCCGTCGACGCGGCCGAGCGACAGTGCGTGGCTCGACACCTCCATCACGACGCTGTCGATGCCCTGCTCGACCATCGCGGCGAACATCGCATGCAGTTGTGGTGCTTCCGGGGTCGTCAGCGCGCTCGGAACCCGATGACCGTCGATACGCGTCTCGATCGTTCCGATCAACCCCGGCCGATGCCCGACCGCACGCAGACCTGCTTCGACGAGGTACGCGGTCGTCGTCTTGCCGGACGTTCCAGTGATCCCGATGACCGTCATCCGCTCAGACGGCCGTCCGTAGATCGTGGACGACAACTCACCGAGGACGCTCCGCGGTCGGTCTGCGACAACTATCGGAACAGCTCGCGAAATGTCGGCGTTCGCCCGCAGCAACTCGGCACCTGCGTCGTCGGTCAACACCGCGACAGCACCCGCGGCGAGCGCGGCGGCAGCAAACTCGGCACCGTGTGTGTGGGCTCCGGGAAGCGCGGCGAAGAGGTCGCCCGCTGCGATCGCCTGGGCGCGAAGCTCGACGCCGGTCACCTCTACGCTCGCGTCCATACCCGGGTCGAGCAATGTGACCCGCGGTATCGCGCTGATCAGCTGTGCGATCGGCGTCGACGGAGGGTCGACGGGGCGGAGCGGAGGTTGCGAGCGTGATTGCGCGGGCACCGTGCTCCTCTCGAAGTGTGCCGGGCACGCCCGACTGGTCGACTGGTCAGGTTACCGGCGGTGACGTTCCCGCGTGAATTCCTGGCCGTATTGAGACTGTTGCCATCGTCACGCCACAGGGTCGCGACAGGTCGATCGGAGGCGTCGACACAGCTCAGCTGGCTTGCAGCACGAGCGGCTGGCCTGGATCCGGAGACAACGGCACGCTGTCACGCTGCAGCAGCCACGACGCAATGTTGTGGAACAGCGGTGCCGCGGACTGGCCACCGCCACCGTCGACACCACGCACCGGGGCGTCGAGCATGATCCCGACCACATAACGCGGATTGTCTGCTGGTGCCAGACCCGCGAAGGTGATCCAGTACTCGGACTGGGAGTAACACTTGCACTTCGGATCGACCTTCTGCGCGGTCCCGGTCTTGCCCGCGACCTGATAGCCCTCGATCCCCGCTGATGCGCCTGTCCCCTGCTGGACCCCCATCGGGTCGCGCTGGGTGACCGCCCGGAACATGTTGCGCAGCGTGGCAGCCGTCTGCTCGCTGACTACCCGAATTCCTTCGGGTGCCTGCTCCTCGGTGCGGTCGCCGTCGGAGTCGACCTTCGCGCGCACGATGCGTGGCGGGACTCGCACGCCGTCGTTCGCGACCGCCTGGAACATCGCGGTCATCTGCAGCAATGTCATCGAAAGACCCTGCCCGATAGGCAAGTTCGCGAATGTCGAACCGGACCACTGTTCGCGGCTCGGCACATAGCCCGCACTCTCGCCAGGCAATCCGACATCGGTGCGCTGGCCGAGCCCGAACTTCGTCAACATGTCCGCAAACCGAGTCTCACCGACACGTTGCGCAAGCATCAGCGTTCCGACGTTGGACGACTTACCGAAGATTCCGGTCGTCGTATACGGCTCGACGCCGTGCTCCCACGCGTCGCTCACGGTAGTGCCCGACATCCTGATGCTGCCCGGAACCTGAAGCACCTCATCAGGATTGGTGACGCCGTACTCGATTGCCGCCGCAGCGGTGACGATCTTGTTGACCGAGCCCGGCTCGAACGGTGACGTCACCGACAGGTTGCCCATCTCGGCGTTCTTGTTGTTGCCGACGCCTTTGGACGGATCGAAGGTCGCGTCGTTCGACATCGCAAGCACTTCGCCGGTAACGGAGTCGAGCACGACCGCCGACGCGTTCTGCGCACCGGAGAGGTCCTTCGCCTGCTGGACCTGCTGTTGCACGTAGTACTGCAGGTCGGCGTCGATCGTCAGCTCGACACCCGAACCGTTGACCGCCGGTTGTTTGTCCCGCCAACTGCCGGGAATCACAGCGCCGTCGGAGCCACGGTCGTAAGTTTCGGAACCGTTGGTGCCTGCCAGCGAGGAGTCGAGCGAGGATTCCAAACCGAGCAGACCGTGCCCGTCCCACCCCGTCGCGCCGACGATGTTCGCGGCGAGCGACCCGCCCGGGTACTCACGGATGTCCTGACGCTCCAAGCCGACCTCAGGAAACTTCTCCGAAATCTCCGTTGCCACAGCGGGATCGACGCCACGCGCCAAATACACGAACGACTCGGAACTCTTCAGACTCGCAAGCACGTCCTTTTCGACCAAACCGAGCTTGTCGTGCACCAACTTTGCGATCGCCTTCAGGCGATCGTCGACCTGCGGCGCGGTCGGATCCTTCTCGTGAGCCTTGGTCAGCTCGTCGCGGACCCGAGTTGGCTGAAACGTCAACGCTTTTGCCTGCATCGTGAATGCGATCGGCTTGCCGTTGCGGTCGGTGATCGCTCCGCGCGTCGCCGGATCGACGAGTGTGGTGGTCCGCTGGTCGGCCGCCTGAGCCGACAACTCCGCCGCCGAGAAGCCCTGCACCCACAACAGTTGCACAGCCGCAATTCCCAAGGCCAAGAACATAACTGTGCGGCCGACCCCGAATCGATAGCGCATGGCCGACTGCTTCTTGGACCGGTTGCCTGCCTGTCTGTTCGTGGACACCGGGCGCGCTGCGGTCACCCTGCCGAGGTTGGCACGACGGTCGGCGGTTCGACGGGGGTCGGTCGCCCTACGGTCGCCGGCCGAGCGTGGCGAGCGATGCGGCGGGCGACTCACCGCGGCCCCGCATCGGCGGGCTGCGGAGTGATCGTCATGGGTACCAATTGTTCACCCTGGGCTTGTACCTGAGGACTATTCGGAGTCTGCGGCGTGGCGCGTACCGGGGGTGCCGTGCCAGGTGGAGTTGCTGCGGGCGGTGTCGACGCGGGAGGTGCCGTCGCGACAGGCGTGCGGTTGGGCACGGTCGGTACGCCGGGACGCACCTGCGTCGCACCCGGTGCCGGGGCGTTGAGCAGCGGAGCGGGCGCACCCTGAGCGGGTGCAGGCGTTCCGACTACGAGGACGCCGCCGTCCGGTGCGACAACAAGTTTCGCCGGGTCCTTCGCGGGAATCATGCCGAGGTCGCGCGCCTTTGCAGCGAGCTCGGGTGGCGAGTCGTTGCTCTGCACTTCCTTCTGCAACGCGTCACGTTCCTGCGCGAGCTTCTGGTTCGCTTCACGTGCGGCACTGAGCTGATAGCTGTCTTCGGCCGCCCGTGTCGTCAGCAGGAGCGTCATCATCAGACCGACGGACAGCATGCCGATAATGGTCGCCACGAACGGAATTCGCGCCGCGAACGCGTTCGATCGCTTGGGGAGCACGCCGGTTGCCACGTCGTCACCGAGTACGGCGACGGCGCGCTGCTGGCGGCGTTCGTATGCGCGGGAGGCAGCACTCGACCGACCGCCCGAAGCGTCGGCCTTCTTGCCGCCGCCGCGCTTCGCCAGCACGCCGGAGCCCGACTTGTCCTGCTTCGCAAGACCTTTGCGATCCACGCCTGTTGCCTCGTCCCGCGACTTCGTGCTTCGAGACTTCGCTTTTCGAGAATCGGTCCCTCTAGCTGCAGTTCCAACGCTCATGCCGCCGACCTCCTGGCAATCCGTTCCGCAGCACGCATGCGCACCGGAGCCGATCTCGGGTTTTCGTCTATTTCTTGTTCGGTTGCCCGTTCCGCGCCGCGGGTCAGCAGTGCGAATTCGGGTCCCATACCTGGCAGTTCGACCGGCAGACCGGCGGGTGTTCGTGAGACGACCCGTGGCGCAAGGGCCTGTTTGACCACGCGGTCCTCCAGTGATTGGTAGGACATGAAAACGACTCGACCGCCGACCCTCAGCGAATCGAGGGCTGCGGGTATCGCTGCCTGCAACGAATCGAGTTCGCCGTTCACCTCGACGCGCAGAGCTTGAAAAGTGCGCTTGGCAGGGTGACCACCCGTGCGACGGGTCGCGGCTGGAATCGCGTCGTATAGCAGTTCGACGAGCGCCGCACTCGTGGTGAACGGCGTCTCCTTGCGGCGGCGCAGCACCTCCGAGGCGATGCGGCCTGCGAAACGTTCCTCGCCGTAGGTCTTGAGTACCCGTGCCAGGTCGCCGTGACCGTAGGTGTTGAGGATGTCGGCGGCAGTTTGTCCGGTCGTCGGGTCCATCCGCATGTCGAGCGGAGCGTCTATCGAGTACGCGAAGCCACGGTCGGCCTCGTCGAGTTGCATCGACGAGACACCGAGATCGAAGAGAATCGCACTGACCGACTCGGTCGGCGGGAGACCCGCCTGGTCCAAAGCGTCGACGATACCGTCATAGGTGCTGTGCACCAACGTGATTCGATCCCGAAAGGGAGCCAGTCGAGCGGCAGCCAAGTCGAGCGCTGCTGGATCGCGATCGAGCCCGACGAGGCGCAGTTTGGGATAGCTACGGAGAAAATGTTCCGAATGTCCGCCGAGGCCGAGGGTGGCGTCGATCAGAACGGCTCCGTCGA
The DNA here is from genome assembly GCF_043944905.1 of Antrihabitans spumae. NCBI lineage: Bacteria > Bacillati > Actinomycetota > Actinomycetes > Mycobacteriales > Nocardiaceae > Antrihabitans > Antrihabitans spumae. The sequence continues at coordinate 19,250 of NZ_JBIMSN010000042.1, read as the reverse complement.
CATCTATACCGTCGACGCGCAACGCCGGTCCGAGAAGGTCGTCCGCGCGGTGCAGGAGTACCGGGATGTGCCGCGTGTTGCGGGATGCATCGCCGGCTGTGTCGGATTCGGTCGGGCTACCCGCATTCTCGTCCCCCTCCACGTCGCGGTCCACCTTGTCCTCCGGGTCGTGCACGCTGACTGTCGGCCGCTACGTTGGGGGGCGAATGCTTCGGGGTCCCTGTCCGATTGGGGAACCTGGCGCTGGGGAAGTGCGTCAGGGTCCCGGTCGGGCAGAGGCCTCGCGGCACTCGCCTTCGGGTCGTAGGCGGGCTACAGGATCCCGCCGAGCGACTCGTGGATTCCTTGCGAGTAGTTCTCTTCGCTGCGCGCGGTGTATTCCTCCCACGCTGCTTTGTCCCAGATCTCGAGGAAGTCGAACGAACCCGAGACAACACAGTCCTTCGTCAGGCCTGCGTAGGTCCGGTGAGCAGACGACAACGTGATCCGACCTTGCGCGTCGGGATGCTGCTCATCTGTTCCCGATGCCAGGTTGCGAACGAACGCGCGAGCATCCGGATCGCTACGAGGTGCTGCCGAGGCTCGCTTTGCGAGTTCCATGAACTTGTCGCGCGGGTAGACGGCGAGGCTGTGATCTTGCCCTTTTGTCACCATCAACCCTCCTGCCAACTCGTCACGGAACTTTGCGGGCAACGTAAGCCGCCCCTTGTCGTCGAGCTTTGGCGTGTAGGTACCGAGAAACACTCGACACCTCCCACTGGATCACCACGGCTCTCCGCTGAGCACCACATTACCCCACTTTCCCCCACATTCAATGACCACTAGAGAGTTTCTTCTTGGGCGCGGCCACAAACATGCAGTTCAGTCGGCATAAGCCCAGGTAACTTCGGAATTTGCTCGTTGGTGTCAGCGCGTCACATGGAGCCGTGGGACAGGCAGATATCGGGCCCGAGGCGGCCGAAAACAGCGTTCGGGTGGGATTAGTGGTGCTCGATGCGCCCGGTGGGGCGAAGTGGAGGAGCGGGTGGGGCAAAGTGGGGGCAGGCCGTGAAATCGGTGCCGCGGACGGGGCGAGGGTGCCCCTCACGCCGTCGGCCAGGGTCGAAGGACCCCTGACGCCACCGGCACCGGCCGCCGCCACCGCCACGACCACCGCCACCGCCACCGCCACCGCCACCGCGGAGCGAATGGCACATTGGTGCCCCTATGCGGGACCGATGCCACATCCGCTCCGCAATTTCCGCCGGCCGACGGCGTGAGGGGTCCTCTCCCTCCGCTGGCCGGGGTCGAAGGACCCCTGACGCCACCGTGCAGCTGACGTGAACCCGACGCACAAAAGGCGCCGCACCTTTCGGTACGACGCCGTTATGCGTTGCTATGGCAGAGAGGTGGACCCGAAGGTCCGATTCCTACTCTTGTTCGAATCTGCGGCGGAAACGGTCTTCCATCCGGGACGCGAAGCCACCGGATTTGCGAGACCCTCGCGCCTTGCCAGGACCGGAGGGTTTGGATCCGCCTCCCCCGGTGCCGGTAGACGTATCGGAACCGCCGTTCGGTTGGGCCTTGCCCGATCCACCGAGCAGAAGCAACACTCCTGCTCCGAACATCACCAGGAAACCAACCAGGCTGATGATCGGGAAGTTGCCCGGCCGCAAAATCGGCAGAGCTACGCCAGTGACGAGTAGTACGAGACCTAGGGCGAACAGAGCGATTGCTTGCAGACGACGGCGACTTGTCGCCGCTCGCATCCGACCAGCTTTCACGGTCGACGCAAACTTGGGATCCTCAGCATAGAGCGCGCTCTCGATCTGATCGAGCATGCGCTGCTCGTGCTCGGAGAGTGGCACGGTACCTCCCCCGGCACTAGAAACTGTCGACGTCTGTGTGCAAAGACGACGAATAGCCGACTTTCGCGGCTACCTGTTCACCATGATACGAGGTGAATCTACGTGGGACCACCTACTCGGCAAACGACATGTCAAGAATTGACGCACCAGACCGGCAGGTATCCAATTCGGACACCCTCTCCGAAGCCGGCGCAAACCCGTTATCAGCACGTCGAGCGGCCTTCATCGGCTCGTCACGACCCCGAAACATCCCAAGAATCTGATCAAGCAGAAACTTCGGTGTCCCAGTCCGGTGCCGGGCGTAGCCGTCCTCCGTCGCCGACCGCGTCCTCGACGTCGTGCAAAAAGGCGCCGACGCGGGTGTAGAAGTCGTCCGCCTCGGCAACTGTGACCTCACGCGAGAGACCTGCTTCCAACGCAGCCCTCGTCGCGGAGTGATCGGCAAAGTAATCGGCCCACATCACGAACTCCGGGGCTGCACGAGCCATCAGGACCCAGGCGCTGCGCGACCGCTCGCGGGTCGGCTTGGCCGGCGCGCTGCCGGCGAGCAGCGCAGCAGCACCGCGAAGCGCAGCGAGATAGGCAACCTGGAAGCGCTCTCTCGGATCGTCTTCGCCGACTGCGTCCATCAACAGGCGATCAGCACGCTCCAGCAGGACCCGCGGACCTCGCGTGTTCCCGGGACCGTGAGTTAGCTTGGTCCGAGCAATCTGACCAGCCATGTCAATGACCTCCTCGCTATCGGCCGGACGATTAAGAACCGTTCGCCCGTCGATCCGGCGAAACCCGCTTCCCACGGGCATTCGCCGGATCAACGGCGTCGAACATTCATTCGACGGTTTGAATATAGATCGACCCACCGACAAGTTCGCCAATCGACAAGTCGCCGACAGAAAAGGGTGAGGGCAGTGGAGATCGACCCCGCCATCAACCCAGCGGACACTCCCGTCGTCGTCGATCTGTCCGCAGCCGACGTGCGAGCCAGACTGCGCGAAGCCTTGGCGATCTACGTCGCAGCCATGGAGTACCCACGCGGAACCGAGCACCATCGCGCACCGATGTGGGCCGAACATATTTCGCGGCCGGGGTGGCGTGCTGTCGGTGCAATACTCGCCGACCCGAACTCGCATGCGAATCGAGACTCACCACTGGTCGCCGTTGCGTACGGCTACCGCGGCGCACCGCATCAGTGGTGGCATCAACAGGTCCACGACGGCATGCGCCGATTCGGCTGGACGGAAGAAGCCACTCTCGCGATGCTGTCGAGTTATTTCGAACTCACCGAACTGCACGTCCACCCCGCCGCGCAGGGACACGGTCTCGGCGAGGCCATGTTGCGACGACTCCTCGACGACCGCACCGAACGAACGGCATTGCTCTCCACTCCGGAGGTCGACGGCGAGAGCAACCGCGCCTGGCGGCTGTACCGCAGACTCGGCTTCACCGACGTCGTCAGGCAGTTCACCTTCACCGGCGACAGCAGGCCGTTCGCTGTGCTCGGCAGGCCGCTGCCGTTGCACCTGGCTGCGCGCACGCTGCGGACGCCACTGACGACCGATCCGGCACCGCCGTTGTGATCGATGTCGTCGTCGTCGGCTCGGGACACAACGCTCTCGTCGCCGCGTGTTATCTGGCCGAAGCAGGTTGGTCCGTCGAGGTGCTCGAACGCGACACCGTCTTCGGCGGCGCCGTATCGACGGTGGAACGCTTTCCTGGACACCGCGTCGATCGGGGCTCGTCGGCGCACATCATGATCCGGCACACCGGCATCCTCGACGAGCTCGACCTGGACGCACACGGCCTGCGCTACGTCGATTGCGATCCATGGGCCTTCGCGCCTGCCGGTGTCGACGGCGCTCCCCCGATCGTCTTCCACCGCGACCTCGACCGCACCTGCGAATCGATCCGTGCCGCCTGCGGAACGAGCGATGCCGAGAACTACCGCAGCTTCACCGCCGACTGGGCACCACGAAGCGCTCGGGTGATGCGCGCATTCGGCGGACCGCCGACCGGCCCGAAACTACTGCGCTCGTTCTGGGGACTCGACGTCGGACCGAGCCCGAGCGAACTCTCCCGCCAGTTTCTCACCTCGGGAAATGCGTTGCTGGACGCTACTTTTCGCAGCGAGCGACTCAAAGCCGCACTCGCCTGGTTCGGCGCCCAGTCCGGACCGCCGATGTCGGAGCCGGGTACGGCACCGATGGTCGGGTTCACGGCTCTGATGCACACACTGCCGCCAGGAAGGGCGGTCGGTGGCAGCGGCGCACTGACCGAGGCACTTGCGGCGAAGCTGCAGTCGGACGGCGGCACCATCGTCGGCGGTGACGCCGTCGTCGCACTGCGCCACGCTCGCGACGGTTGGCACGCCGAGACCGCGAACGGACGTTCCGTTCACGCCCGTCGTGTGGTCGCGGGGTGTCACATCTCGACGACCCTCGACCTGCTCGAACGCGGCGGCCACGACCCGACGGTTCTCGACAGTTGGCGCAGACGTATCCGCGTCGGGCCGGGGATCGGCATGGTCGTTCGACTGGCAACAAATGCGCTCCCTCGCTACTCCGGCGCCGACTCCGTCGCGGAATCGACGTCGGGCCTAGGGCTCCTCGTCGCCGACCGAAGTCAGTTGCACCTCGCACACGGCGCCACCCTGGCAGGGGAATTACCCCCTCGCCCAGCTGTTCTGGCGATGAGCTTCAGCGGCATCGACCCGTCGGTCTGCCCTCCGGGCCAGCACCAGGTGTCACTGTGGTCGCAATGGCATCCCTACGCGCCGAGCGGTGGCCGGAACTGGGACGACCTCGCCGAAAGCGAAGCCGACCGGATCGTTGCCGAGGTCGACGCTGTCGCACCGGGATTCGCGGCATCCGTGCTCGACCGGCACGTCCAGACACCGAAGGACCTGGAACGCGAGATGGGCTTGCTCGGGGGCAACATCATGCATCTCGACATGTCGCTCGATCAGATGATGATGTGGCGACCGATCCCCGAGCTCTCGGGACATCGCGTTCCCGGTGCGAGGGGCCTCTACCTGACGGGAGCGTCCACGCACCCCGGCGGTGGGGTGAGCGGGGCGAGCGGTCGGACAGCAGCACGACTTGCGCTGTCCGACGCACGACTACCGTGGCGGCGGAGATGACACTCACACAGCGAATTCCGACCGGTCTGGCGGTGGCGACAATTGCCGCGCAGATCGCGTACCCGCTGACCGACGGCGACGTACGAGATCGGGTGACGATGGCAGTCGTCGCACTGTTCGCTTCGACGTGCCTCAGTCACGCCGTGCTCGTGCGTGGCACCGCGTGGACCCTCGGCTTCCTGCTCTGCACGGGCGGACTCGGGCTTGCGGTCGAAATGCTCGGCACAGCAACCGGTTTCCCGTTCGGCCCATACGACTACGCCGTCGGCCGGCTCGGCAACACGGTCGGCGGCGTCCCCCTCGCGGTCGCGTTGGCCTGGACGGCAGGGATCTACACGGTCTGGACCGTCGCTACGATACTGTTCCGCCGCAACGGATTACAAATTGTCGCGACCGGCTTCGGCGCGGTCGGCTGGGACCTCTATCTCGACCCGCAGATGGTTGCCGACGGCCAGTGGACCTGGCACTCCGAGATGGCTGGCCTACCGGGACTCGGACACATACCCGTCACCAACTATCTGGGCTGGTTCGCTGTCGCCGTCACGATGGCATTTGCGATCTCACGGCTCCCCCGCTCCGACGTCCCGGACGTCCCCGACCGAATGCTTGCGGTGCCAATCGCACTGTTCGTGTGGACCTGGCTCGGCTCCGCGCTCGCTCACGCGGTGTTTCTGTCCGCACCGGAACTGCGCTTCTCCGCGATCTACGGCCTTGTCGTCATGGGTGTGCTCGGCGTCCCGCTGCTGGCACGTATCGCGCCCGAGGTCGCAGCTCGAGTTACCAGCTATGCCGAACTACGAGACCGCGCACCCAAGAATCGCTGATCGCCGCCGGTCGGAGCAGTTCGGGCGAATGTCGGGCGAATGTCGATGACGCGACGACGGCGCTCGGATGGCAGGATGACCTCTGTGCCGCTGACTTCGAGGGACTCCACACGCGGCCGCGTACGTCGCGTCGCCGCTCTGACCATGCTCGCGCTGCTCGTTCCGCTGCTTGCGGGCTGCCTGCGCGTCCAGGTCTCGATGGGCGTTTCCGCCGACGATCGCGTGTCCGGCCAGATCGTCGCCGCGACGGTGCCGAAAGACGAAGCCGACAAGGGTCCGCAGCTGGAACCGCCGGAGTCACTCGAATCGAAAGTCCGTGTGCAGGAGTACAAGCAGGACGGCTACGTCGGCAGCCAGGCCTTCTTCCAGGGACTGTCGTTCGGCGACGTGCAGCAGCTCGGTCTGATGTCGGATCAGAGCGCGGGTGCGTTCCAGTTGCAGCTGCAGCGCAGTGGCGACCTCGTGACATTGACCGGCAAGGTCGACCTGAAGTCCGTTCCAGCACAGGGCACCGACGTGCAGTTCACCATCGCCTTTCCCGCCCGCGTCGCAACGACGAACGGCACGAGGGAAAACGACTCGATCGTCTCGTGGAAGCTGCCACCCGGTGAGGTGACGACGATCCGCGCAGAGGTCAGATACTCGGATCCGAACACCCGCAGCTTCGCAGGCTGGGCGGGAATCGTCGGCGGCGCGACACTCGGCGTTGCCGCGATCATCGCCGCGCTCGCCTACGTCACCCGCGATCCGAGGCCTAGGCCGGGCGGCGGCGGTGCCGCCGCGGGCGGCCTCTCGTTGCCGGGCAAGCTCTCGGGCAAGCTGGGCGGCCGCAAGAAGGAAGAGCAGACCGAAGACGCGTGAGGGTAGCGCGGCTCGGCACAGTTCTCGCCGTCGCCGGAGCGACGGTCGCCGTGTTCAACCGGTGCACCGTCGGGCAACTGCGTTCCGGGCGAACGAGGTCGGAGCCTGTGACGGTGTGCGTGCCCGCCCGCAACGAAGCACAGCGCCTACCGGAACTGATCGGTGATCTGCGCGCACAGACCGGTGTCGCTGCGTTACGCGTGCTGATTCTCGACGACAACTCCACCGACGACACCTACGCCGCCGCTGTTGCCGCGATCGACGGCGACACCCGATTCGCACTGCATCGCAGCGAAGCAGACCCCGCACCCGGCTGGACGGGCAAGGCGGCAGCGTGCTCGACACTCGCCGACCTCGCCGAGACCTCCCCGGGTCCCGATGCAGGCACCATCGTGTTTCTCGACGCCGACGTCCGGCTCGAACCCGGCGCGCTCGCCGCAGCCGTCGACGAATCGAAACGGTCCGGCGTTGCGCTGCTGACCGCGTGGCCTCGACAGGACGCGCTTACCCCGACCGAACGTTTGATTCAGCCGCTGCTGTGCTGGTCGTGGGCCTCGACGCTGCCGATCGCGCCGTCGCAGCGGTCCCTGCGTCCGTCGATGGCTGTGGCCTGTGGGCAGTTTTTGGTGTTCGATGCCGCGTCCTATCGCGCTGTCGGCGGCCACAGCGCCGTTGCCGCAAGCGTCACCGAGGATCTCGATCTGGCCCGCGCCGTACGCCGCGCCGGAATGCGAACCTCTGTCGTCGGGGCTGGTTCGCTTGCCCGCTGTCGGATGTATCGGACCTCCGACGATCTGGAGCAGGGCTACGAGCGCTGGCTGTGGACCGCATACGGTTCGGTGGCAGGCAGCGCCGCAGTCGGCGCCTACGCGGTGCTGGCGTACGTGATTCCGCCGCTCGCAGCGGTTTTCGGCAGCGAGCGCCGGTGGGGCCTGATCGGGTACACCGCCGCGGTCGCAGGCAGGGTTGCTGCCCGATCGACCGAAAGCGGCGGATCGACGACGGCTATGCCGGATGCCCTGCTACACCCGGTGTCGGTGCTGCTGTATCTGCGATTGACCTGGCGTTCGCACCGGTCGCGACGACGCGGCACCCTCGCCTGGAAGGGCAGGGCGCTAGACGTGGGTGACAGCGAGACCTAGGTTCGCCAGCACTTCGCTCGTCGCACGAGCGAAATTCAACGTGATGAAGTGCAGCGCCGGTGCGCCCTCGGCGATCAGACGCTCGCCCATCTTGGTGGCGACGTCGATGCCGACCTCACGTACGGCGGCCCGATTTTCCTCCGGCCCGTCGCCTGCGGCGGCAGCGAGCCGTGCCTCCAACGCCGGCGGAAGCACAGATCCGGACAACTCCACCATCTTGCGGACAGAGCGCAGCGATGTGATCGGCATCAACTCGGGAATGATCGGCTTGGCGGCCTGCTCGGCGTCGAGCAGTGCGACCCGATCACGCAACCGTAGGTAGTGCTCTACGTCGAAGAACATCTGGGTTATCGAATACTCAGCGCCCGCACGCAGTTTCGAGACCAGGAACTTGGTGTCGTGCGCGAGGTCGGGCGAACGATGGTGACCCTCGGGGAACGACGCGACGCCGACATGGAAGTCACCGAGATCACGCACCAGCCGAACCAGTTCGTCGGCATATTCGACGCCGTCGGGATGCTTGCACCACTCGCCCATCGGATCGCCGGGCGGGTCGCCGCGCAGCACGAGAATATTGCGAATGCCGCGGTCCGCGTATGCGCCGACCATCGATCGCAGCTCGTCGACACTGTGCGATACCGCGGTCAGGTGTGCGACCGGCAGCAGCGTCGTCTCCTCCGCAAGCTGGCCGGTGACGCGAACCGTTCTGTCGCGTGTCGATCCGCCCGCACCGTAGGTCATGGACACGAACGCCGGTTGCAGCCGCTCGAATTCCCGCACAGCTCGCCAGAGCCGCGCCTCTGCGGCAGCGTCTCGCGGTGGGGAGAATTCGACGGAGAACGGCACTCGGCCGCCCTCGTCGGTCCGCAGTCGGTCCACGATCGAAGGCGTTCGGGATACCCAGCCCGCGCTGTCGCGGCCCCGGACGGAATCGAATGTCACCGGGCAAGCATAGGTGAGCCAACTCGGAGAGCAGGTGTGGCCGGTCTCGTCGGTGCACCCCACTATGGTTGGGATGCACCCGCACCCGAGATCGCTCTCGGCCGATCTGGGAGGTACTTCTGTCCGCCGGAGTTGTCCCGATCTCGACCGAACCCGCAGAACTTTCCGCCGCATTCGAGTCGGCTCTGCGTGCATTCTTCGCGTCGCGGCGGGAGTTGGTCGATCCGGTCGGCGGCGATTTCGCAGCGGCGGTGCGCCACCTCGAAGAGTTCGTCCTGCGGGGCGGCAAACGTATTCGGCCGGCTTTCGCCTGGACCGGTTGGCTGGGTGCCGGTGGCGATCCGGCAGCCGACCCCGTCAACGCCTCCGGTGTTCTACAGGTCTGCGCGGCACTCGAACTCGTGCAGGCCTGCGCGCTGATTCACGACGACATCATCGATTCCTCGCACACCAGGCGCGGCTTCCCGACCGTTCACGTGACCTTCACCGATCGGCACACCTCGCACGGTTGGTCGGGTGAAGCTGCACAGTTCGGGTCCGCTGCCGCGATTCTGCTCGGCGATCTGGCGCTGGCCTGGGCGGACGACATGGTGCGTGAAGCGAAGCTCGATCCGGCAGCGGTCGCTCGGTTGGCTCCGGTCTGGTCGGCAATGCGCACCGAGGTCCTCGGCGGTCAGTTCCTCGACATCGCAGGTGAGGCGAGTGGCGACGAAAGTGTCGAGGCGGCGCTCCGCATCAATCGCTATAAAACCGCGTCGTACACGATCGAACGGCCACTGCACATCGGAGCGTTGCTCGCCGATGCCGACGCATCGCTCATCGAGGCATACCGGACCTTCGGCACCGACATAGGCATCGCGTTTCAGCTGCGCGACGACCTGCTCGGCGTCTTCGGCGACCCCTCGATCACCGGTAAACCGTCCGGCGACGACCTGCGCGAAGGCAAACGGACGGTGCTCTACGCCGTCGCCCTACAGCGCGCCGACGCGAGTGCGCCCGGTGCGGCGCAACGGCTGCGCGACGGGATCGGCACCGACCTTTCCGACGCCGCCGTCGACGACATCCGCAGGACGCTGATCGATCTCGGTGCTGTCGACGACGTCGAGCACCGGATCGGCACGCTCACCGCTCGCGCGCTCACCGCGCTGGACAGCAGCAGCGCGACGCCACAGGTCAAAGACCGCTTGCGAGCGATGGCGTTGGCGGCGACGGCGCGCAATTCCTGACCCGGCGCCCGGCCACCGCGAGGCAGAAGCGTGGTTTTCGCCCGCTAGCTACTAAACTCGGTACCCGACCGGACACTTCCACGGCCAATGCGGCCTGCGCACCTTCGAGGGAGGAAACACTGCAGATGTCCCTCCTCACCTCGCGCACCAGATTCTCCGCCGCGTCCCGCACGATGTCGCACTTCGTCCGCAGCCCAGAGGGGCATGCCGCGGTGCTCGGTTTCGTCGGCTCGCTCATGATCATGTTCGGCGGCTTCGGCGCAGGCAGTGTCCGCCGCCAGGATCCGCTGCTCGAATCGGCGCATCTGTCGTGGTTGCGCTACGGACACGGGCTGGCCTTGTCGACCGCATTCGTGTGGATCGGCGTCGTGTTGATGATCACCGCGTGGGTTCGGCTCGGGCGAGCGACGATCGCGGGTGGTGTCACCCTGAACGAACTGCGCGCCATCGTCCCGATGTGGATCGGACCACTGCTGCTCGCGGTGCCGATGTTCAGCCGCGACGCCTACTCCTACCTCGCTCAGGGCGCCCTGCTGCGGGACGGCTTCGACCCCTACGCCGTCGGTCCCGTTGCCAATCCCGGTGTCCTGCTGGACAACGTGAGCAACGTATGGACGACGACGACGGCTCCGTACGGTCCAATTTTTCTGCTGCTCGGCAAGGCGATCACCACGATCACCGGCGAGAACGTCGTCGCGGGCACCATGCTGTTGCGGCTGACGATGTTGCCCGGTCTTGCGCTGATGATGTGGGCGGTCCCCCACATCGCCCGCCACCTCGGCGGTAAGCCCGCTGTCGCACTGTGGCTCGCCGTCCTCAATCCCCTTGTGCTGATTCACCTCATCGGTGGCGTGCACAACGAGATGCTGATGGTCGGCCTGATGGCCGCAGGCATCGCGCTCGTCCTCGAGCATCACCACGTCGCAGGCATCGTCGTCGTCGCAGTCGGTGTCGCCATCAAGGCGACCGCGGGTATCGCGCTGCCGTTCCTGGTGTGGATCTGGATGGTGCACGAACGCGAGCGCCGCGCCGAACTCGCTGCGCGCAACGGTAGGACCGAGCCCGAACGGCACAGCGAGATCGGATTGTTCCTGCGAACGGCAAGCGCGGGGGTCGGTGTCTTCGCGGTCGTGTTCGTCGTCGCATCGGCGATCGCGGGCGTCGGAATCGGCTGGCTCACAGCGCTGTCCGGCTCCGCCAAGATCATCAACTGGCTGTCGCTGCCGACGATCATGGCGCACCTGGTGACGGTCGGAACGTCGTGGTTCGCCGATGTGCGGCTCGCGCCCGTTCTCGAGGTGACGCGGTTGATGTGCGCGATCGCGCTGCTCGTGATCCTCGTGTGGACCTGGTGGCGCTTCCGGCGCAGCGAACGCGAAGCGGTGATGGGCATCTTGATCGCGTTCGTCGCGATCGTCATCCTCTCCCCCGCCGCGCTGCCGTGGTACTACTCGTGGCCACTTGCGCTCGCGGCCGGATTCGCGCTCTCCACAACGACATTGATGATTCTGGTCGGGCTCTCGACCTGGCTCATGCTGGTATTCCAGCCGGACGGTTCGATCGGTCTCTACACGTTCCCGCACGTCGCCGCTGCAACCTTCGCAGCCATCGTCGCCGCGTTGTCGTTGCGTACGGTCGATCCCCTACGGCTACGCGCCACACCCGACGAGGTAGCCGGTCTCGACTCGAAGCCGGTTGTCCAAGCTGGAGACGTGCCACAGCAGCCCGCACCTGCGGACCGAGTACAACCATCGACGGATCGAGCCGGCAGATGACCACCACAACTCCGCAGCTCAGCGTCGAACTGGAAGCCGCCTACGACCTGTGCCGGGAGGTGGCGGTCGGCCACGGACGCACGTACTACCTTGCGACGCGGCTGCTACCTGCCGACCGGCGTCCCGGATTTCATTCGCTGTACGCGTTTGCGCGCACGATCGACGATCTGGTCGACGTCGAAGCGGGTTCGAGCCGTACCTGGGAGGAATGCGCCCGAGAGCTCGACCGGATCGAGGCACAGCTGCACGAGTTGATCACAGCGGACGATCAGAGCACGGTCGAGCTCGACCCCAACTGGCGACCGACCCTGCTCGCGTTCGCCGACACGATGGCTCGTTACGAAGTCGATCCCGACCACGTCTGGGGTTTTCTCGGCGCGATGCGGATGGATCTGCCTGGCACGGAACGCTTCCGAACGAGATACACGACGATGGCAGAGCTCCGCGAATACATGGACGCGTCCGCCGCGACGATCGGTATGCAACTGCTCGCGGTGCTCGGCGCCGTCGTGCCGCTCGAGGTGGCGCGACCCCGTGCTGCCGCGCTCGGCCAGGCGTTCCAGCTCACCAACTTCATCCGCGATGTCGGTGAAGATCTCCAGCGTGGGCGGCTGTACCTACCCGCTGACGAACTCGCGGTGTTCGGCGTCGACTACGACCTGTTGCTGCACTGCCAGCGGACCGCGACCACCGATCGTCGTGTTCGTAATGCGTTGGCACACTTCGCCGCGATCAATCGGTCGATCTACCGAACAGCCCGACCGGGTATCGACATGCTCGACCCGCAGGTCCGTCCGGCGATGCGCGCCGCGTACACCCTCTACGCCGACATCCTCGATCAGATCGAGAAAGCCGACTTCCGCGTGCTCGACCGCAGAGCCGTCGTTCCGAGGTCTCGCCGGTTCGCTGTCGCCGCGCCGGAGTTCGCGCGTGCGCTTGCCGCTCGACGCCTCGGCTGAGCCATCGTTACGGCGCTCGAAACCCGTTGCGCTAGAACGCCATCGCTTGCGCTCGGCGGATTATTTCGCGCGCTTGGTGCCCGCGAAGAGCCTGGGCGGGCGTGCCGGACAGGCTGTCGTCCTCGGTGAACAGCCACCGCAGCGTCTCAGCCTCGGAGTAGCCGCCGTCGCGAAGCACGGCGAGTAGACCGGGCAGGAACTTGACTATGGTGCCGTCGTCGTTGAAGAACGCATCGGGTACCCCGATGTAGCCGTCGCGCTTCACCGCGAGCAGTTGCCTGTCCCGCAGTAGCTGGTGGACCCGCGTCACCACGACGCCCAGATGTTTTGCCACGTCAGGAAGTTGCAGCAGCGAAACCGAGGCTGGCAGCACGTCGTCGCTGTATGGAATTGCACTCACGACGCATACGTTATCTGTTCACCCACCGTTCGTGGGAGTCCGATCCGCGGCAGGTCGCGCTCACCGCCCCCGCCACACCGGATTTCGCTTCTCTGCGAATGCGCGCACCCCTTCGGTTGCATCGTCGGAAAACAGTGCGGTGGCAGCGATCTCGGTCTGTTTGTCGAAGCCCTCGTCGTGGGTCCAGTCGGCTGACTCGTCGACGATCCGCTTGCTCGCGGCGAGGCTCAGCGGCGCGTTGACAGCAATCTGTTCGGCGAGTTCGAGCGCGACGTCGAGCGCTTTGCCGGGTTCGGCGAGCCGGTTGACCAACCCGAGATCGGCGAGCCTGGTTGCCTGCATCGGATCGCCGGTCAGAGCCAGTTCCATCGCGATGTTGCGCGGCAGTCGTTCTCGCAGCCGCATGACGCCGCCGCCCGCGGCCACGAGGCCGCGTTTCGGCTCGGGGATGCCGAACTGCGAGTTGTTCGCGGCGACGATCAGGTCGGCGGACAGAGCGAGTTCGCAACCGCCGGCGAGAGCGGGGCCCTCGACGGCGGCGATCAGGGGTTTGCTCGGCGGCTTGGCCGAGATACCGAGCGGCCCACGCTTCTCTGTGAGTGGATATTCTCCGCGCGCAGCGGCTTTGAGATCCATACCCGAGCAGAACGATCCGCCCGCGCCGGTGAGGATCGCGACGCGGGCGTCGGGATCGGCCTCGAACGCATCGATCGCACGTTCCAACGCCGTCGCAGTCGCGAGGTCGACGGCATTTCGGACATGCGGCCTGTTCAGCGTTATCACGGTGACGGCACCGCGGCGCTCGACCAGCACGGGTGCGGGCGGTGGCTCCGGCAGGTCGGTCGCGACCTTGGAATCGATCGTCAGTTCGTCCGAGGCGAGGACGGTCACGGGCAGACCGAGTGCATCACCGTCGACGAGTTCGGCGACTATCTCGGGCTGCGTCGTGCGCACGAGCACACGTTCGCCGCCCGGGGTGAGCACGCTGAGGATGCCGGCTTCGGGTCCACCGTCCCTGTCGAACGGGACCGTGTACGCCTCGACGACCGCTGGACCCCGATAGCCCGACCGTGCGGGGCGAGACGGCGGGTTGTCCACGATCGGCTGCAGATACCGGTAGTCCTGTTGGGGCGGAGTCGCGGAATAGATGCCGATCGCGTGTTTGGTGACGTACCAGCCGAGCGAGGTCGACAGCCCGAACGACGACGGATCCTCGCGTAGGCGCCCGACTAGCGTTGCAACGGCATGCGAACCGTAGTTGTTTCCTGGACCGCCGCCGAACGTGAGACCGCCGGTCACCGTCAGCGGGCGCGTCGGATCGTCGGCGTCGAGTCCGAGTTCGCGTGCGGCTATCTGCACCGCCGACGGGAAGCACGCGTAGAGGTCCACGTGCTTGACGTCGTCGATGCCGATTCCGCTGTGTCGCAACGCCGAAGCACCGATCGCGTTGATGGCAGGTGACGCAGCCAGTTCGGCGCGTTCGGAGACGAACCACTCGTCGTATGCCGACGCTCCCGCGTGCAGGAAGACCCATTTCTCCTGCGGCACACCGGCTGCCTCCGCGGCCGCGACGCTGCACAGGATGATGCCACTCGCCATGTCGACCTGGAGGTTCGCGCACAGCAGCTTGGTGTACGGGGCGGAGATCAAGCGATTCGACTCGGCAGGGGTCGCGATGGCGGCCGCATCGAATTCTTCCGGTTGCCAAGCATTTTCGTTTGCCGCAGCCACACTCGAGTACCGCGACCACAGTTCGGAGATTGCCTCGGTGTGTTCCTTCGGCGCCCGGCCGAGTACCCGCCTGTTCGAAGATTCGAGCAGGGCGTACATATAGATCGGCGCGCCGAGCCCGACCCGGGCCTCGGACTCGTTGTTGGCTGCCCTGTCGGTTCCGATGGTCGGGGCGGGAGTGACGTCGACTCCCTGTTCGGGCCAATGCAAGTCGACGCCGGTCTTCGCCGCGGCAGCGAGCGTTGCGCCTGCTTCGGCACCGGCGAGCAGAACGACGTCGAGTTCACCGTCCATTACGGCCTGCGCCGCACTGTTGATCATCACCTGCGCACCGTCACCGCCGAACGGGCTCGACTGTACGGAGGTGGCGCGGCGCGCGTCGAGTGCATCGGCAACCAGGGAACCCATGTCGCGGTATTGCCACGACGCGCTCGCAACGGAGTAGACCGCATCGGCCGACCGTAGTAGCGACTCCCCCGCGCCACTGTCCTTCCCTGCTCGTCGGAGCGCTTGAACAGCAAGGGCAGCAGGATCTTTCGAGAAAGCGGGCGCCCGCTGGGTGACTTGGCCGACGCCGACGATCACCGGGGTGTTCGGCGGGAGCGTTCGGCCCGATGCGTGATGGAGTACCGGTGCGCGACGTGCCCCTGGCGCCGAGATCGGACCTGCGGCAGCGATCGCGGCAGGTAGTTTGCCGAGCGACTCGGCCATCGCTTCGCCGAGACTACGAACGACCGACGCACCCATCGGCCCCTCGATGGGCTGCCCGGACAGTCCGGCGTCGAAGTAAACGGTCGTCGTGGCTCCCGCGGAACGAGTCGTGAGCCAGAACCCGACCGTCAGACCCATCGGCCCTGCGCCCTGCAATTCGACGACCGAGCCGTCGTTGCCTGCAACGGTCCACCGAATGTCGGCGGGAATGCCCATGAACTTGCCCTGTTGAACGAACGTCGCACCTGGATCGAGGGCGGTCGGCGGGTCGCCACGCCACCCGACGTGTGTCGTCAGCCATTCGCCGAACCGGTTGGGGTCGGCGAGATAGGCAGCCACCGAGTCGGCCGCAACTGGGACTTCGACGCTCGCGTGCGTCTGCCGTACGAAGTCGGCGACACCTGCGGGCGGGACGTAGTCACCGAGGTTTGCAGCCTGTGACTCCGCGGCGCCGAACAGACCGCCGACCAGGTCCGCGAGTATCCGCGGATCCTTGCGAACCGTCGCCGCGAGCTGCCCGGCTGCGCGCAAGCTCGCTCGAGCCTGCCGAACCGACCTGTCGATCCCACTCATGCAAACTCACCCAATCTTTTGTCATCGCGCCGTGTCATCGCCCCGTCATCGAACCAACGATTCTGCGACTATTAGACGGATATTAGTCTCACGTGTCAAAATCATCGAGTGACACGACCCGGCGCGCCGCTCCCCAGCCTGATGGGACGTGCCGTTGCGAGGGCACTCCTGACCGGCCCACAGGCAACAGAGGCCGACGCGCGAATCTTCGAAGCCACCATCGCCGTCCTGGCACGACGCGGCACCCGCGAAGCGACGATGGACGATGTGGCGGCCGAATCGGGAGTGAGCCGGGCGACACTGTTCCGCCGCTTCTCGGGCAAGGACGAACTGTTCGAGCGTGCGTTGACGAGAGAGATCGGGTTGCTGCTCGCCGGGCTCGCACAGCGCTTCGAGGTGATCACCGACCCGACCGAGCAGGTGATCGAAGGTTTTCTCGACTGCATGCGCCTCAACGACCACATCCTGTTCAAGACAACCGATCCCGAGCGACGTACCGACCTCGTAGACGCCCTCTGCCATGGCGATCCGTCCCCGATTGCCCTGGTGCACTACGCCGTTCGAAGCAATATCGCCAAGAATCAAGCCGCGGGAAAGATTCCGCCCGGGCTGCCCGACCTCCAGGCCGATGCCTTGATCCACATCTGCATCGGCTACCTGGCCGCACCGTCGGTCGCGATCGATCTGACCGACCCGGACGCCGTTCGAACTCTCGCGAGAGTCGCCATCGCGCCGATCCTCACCGGGGCGACCGTCGCGCAGTGACCGCGGGCCGACCGACAGTGTGGCCGACATCCTCTCGACCTCACCTGCCACGATGGCGGAGTCGAAGTAGATTCTCGCTACCATCGAGTACTGAGCCTGCGCCGACGGAGTGCAGCGAAAGCCTCCAGTGCAGGCTTGTCGAGATCGGAGGTGGGGCGTGAGTATCGACGGTCACTTGGTCGGCACGATGCTCGATCGCCGCTACCGCATCGATGCCCAGATCGCCCGCGGTGGCATGTCCACAGTGTTCCGTGGGCTCGATACTCGGCTCGATCGTCCGGTCGCGATCAAGGTGATGGATCCGAAGTTCGCCGCCGATCCCAAGTTTCTCAGCCGGTTCGAGTTCGAAGCCCGGGCTGTCGCGCGACTGAAGCACGTCGGCCTCGTCGCGGTGTACGACCAGGGCCTCGACGGCGAGCTCGCCTTCCTCGTCATGGAACTAGTCGAAGGCGGCACCCTGCGTGAACTGCTACGCGAACGCGGGCCGATGCCGCCGCATGCCGTCCGCGCGGTCGCCGAGCCGGTCCTCGACGCATTGGGCGTCGCACACGCGGCCGGACTCGTCCATCGCGACATCAAGCCGGAGAACGTACTCATCTCCGACACCGGCGAGGTCAAGCTCGCCGACTTCGGACTGGTCCGTGCCATCGCCGCCTCCAGCACGACGTCGAGCAGCGTGATTCTCGGCACCGCCGCCTACCTGTCCCCCGAGCAGGTCGCGACCGGTGTTGCCGATGCGCGCAGCGACGTCTACTCGATGGGTGTGCTCGTCTTCGAGATGCTCACGGGCGATACGCCGTTCACCGGCGACACCTCGCTGTCGATCGCCTATCAACGACTCCAGAACGACGTACCGAGCCCGAGCGATTTCATCGAAGGCGTCCCCGACGAGTTCGTCGACCTCGTTCTCGACGCGACGGCTCGCGAACCGGGCCATCGCTACGACAACGCCGCGGCGATGGCCTTCGCACTGCGGGGCATCGCCAGGACCCTGCAACTGCCCGACTACCGCGTGCCTGCGCCGCGGCGCTCGGCCGAGCATGCGAGCGCAGGGTTCGCTCTGCCACGGTCGGTGCACGAGCCGACGAAGCATCACGGTGACGCGCGATCGGCTCCCCCTCAGGTTGCTCCGCCCGCGCCACCCCCGGCCGCGGCACCGCCGGTCCGCCAGCATGCGCCGACAACGGCGATGGTCGATCCACTACGCGGCGCCACGACGGACCACGCGTTCCATCAATCGCACGGCACAACCGCGCAACCACACGTTCACCACACGAAAGTGGTCACGGCGGCCACACAGCGGCCACTCGAATTCCGACCACCCGAAAGCGGCTCGGCCAGTGGGGTCCCCGCACCTGCGGGTGGTTCCGGGTACCGCTTCCCCGAGCACGTCGACAATCGGCGGCGATCGCGCCGCACGATGATCGTGTGGCTGCTGATCGTGCTGTTCCTTGCACTTGCGGTCGGGTTCGGCGGCTGGTGGATGGGATCGGGCAAGTACACAGCCGTTCCAACCATCGACGGCCTCGATCGCGATGCCGCAACGACGGCATTGTCGGAAGCCGGGCTCGATCCGGTGATCCGAAATCAACATTCGGACACCGTGCCTCCTGACGCGATCATCGGCACAGACCCAGCCGCAGGCTCGCGGATCGCGCGCAATTCGACTGTGGCTCTTGTCGTTTCGGCCGGAAAGCCGGTCGTGCCACCGTTGTCGGCCACCGGCGAATCCGTCGAGGCCGTGCAGACGAAGATCCGCGAGGCGTCACTGACACCGATCGACGGCGGCGAGGCGTTCAGTAAAACAGCACCGATCGGCACGGTCGCGGCGCTCGATCCCGCTCCGGGAACGGTCGTCGCCGTCGACTCGCGGGTGAAGATCGTTCGCAGCAAAGGCGCACCGCCGGTGGAACTGCCCGATGTGCGAGGCCAGACAGCCGACGAGGCGCGCCGAAGCCTCGAAGCAGAAGGCATCCTGGTCCGCGATACCCAGACGAAATTCGACAACGGCACCGACGGTGGCGACGTGATCGCCACCGAGCCGAAAGCGGGCACCACCGTCCCGGTGGGTACCGAGGTCACGCTGATCGTCTCCGACGCCGTGAAGGTGCCGTCGCTGTCCGGCAAGTCGGTCAGCTCGGCACGCGACGAACTGACCGGCCTCGGACTGGAAATTCAGGTTCGCCAGGTAGCCCCGACCGACCGGTCCGTCGTCCTCACCCAATTCCCCTCCGGCGGAACGCGCGTGCAGCGCGGCAGCAGCGTCACAGTCGTTTCGTTGCCCTGAGGCCGCACGCGGCTCGTGAGTCCTTTCGGAGGGCGGGGAGGCTGTTGCTGAATCGCGCGTGGCGTTGAGGT